>JAISVV010000026.1 GCA_031271365.1 Elusimicrobiota bacterium
GCAAAAGTACGGCAATGTTATTGTAAGGGGCGGCAAATTTATATCAAACAGCACCAGGCTTATACTGGATACGCCGTATTTAGCCGCAAGCAATATTAACACAACAGGCAATCTATACAGTTTTGCCCAACTGGTGTCGGGGTCTACAGACGTAGCCATAATGACGTTAAGGCCCAACTCACGTTTTTATCTTTTCAATGGTGGTACCATGCAAATAGCCCAGGTATTAAGGGATACTAGTGAGTTTCCTTCTAATCTTATCCACGACTCTATAAATGTTACGGCGCGAACCGTCAATATGCCCTATCAGTATGGCGTTTTTGTCAATACTATATCACCAGCGTCATTTGTTGAGAATATGCATATTGCCGGCCGCACGTTCCCGACTAAAAATTTTGCCCTCCGTCCCGACGGCTTCCCCAGTAATCCCAGGATTTATTGGTGGAAAGTTAGCGCGTCGTATGTGCCCGATTGCACCATAGGCGACGAAAAATTTAACAACATTTCAGTTTTTGATGCTGCATGCAACTCCACGGCGCCGCTTGCCCTTATAGATCTTTATGTTGCCGCTTTCTGCCAGAGGTCCGGTGGTTGCGGCACTTAACGCTACTTGCCGTAGCCGTCTAAAAAGTTGCGCAGCTCCAGGGTGTTGTTGATGCCTTTAAACAGCCAGCCTTTTTTGCTGTCTTCGTACAGCGCGTCTATATCCTTATAATTGTACTTAAGCGCCAAATCAAGGTGCCGGTACATATTTTTTTTGTTTTTGCGCGCCGTCCACCAGTAGCCGGCCATGTTAACCTGCTGCGTAGGCAGGCTGGGGGCAAGTTTTATAGCCTGCGCCAAATCCTCGTAAGCCTTTTTATAATCTTTAAGTTTAAGGTAGCAGTAGCCGCGGTTATTGTAAGGTATGGCCCATTTAGGGTTTAAAGCTATAGCGGCCGAATAATCTTTTGCGGCCTCTTGCCAGCGGCCGGTTTCTTCGTAGATAAGGCCGCGGCGGTTGTGGTAGGCGGAATCGCCGGGGTTAAGTGCTATAAGCGCGGTAAAATCCGCCTCCGCGGCGGCAAAATCAGGCATTTCTTTAAAGGCCGCGGCGCGTGCGCGCAGGGCGTCTTCGTGTTTGGGGTTGCGGTTTAAAACTTTGCTGAAGTTTGCCACGGCCTCGTCGTAAAGTTCGGCGTTATAATCTATGCGGCCAAGGTAAAATAAGGCTTCGGTATCGTCGGGGTTTTGCTTTAAAACGTCCGCCAGCAGTTTGCCGGCGCGGTCGTAATTATAAAGGTAAAAGTTGGCGCGCGCTTCAAGCATGGTTAAGGCCGCGGCGTTTTTACGTTTATTTTTTATTTTTGCGGTGTCGGCTATCACGGCGGAATATTTTTTAAGCTCCATATTGCTGGTGGCGCGGCGGTAGTAAAAATCGTCGTAATTGTTTTTAAGTTTTATTGCGGCGGTAAAATCGTCCGCCGCCGGGGCAAAGTTTTTTTGCTCCATATAAGCAAGGCCGCGGGCGTAATATTTAAAAGGGTCCTTAGGGTCCAGCGCGATAATTTTTGTATAGTCGGCAAGCGCGCTTTTTAGGCTGCCGCGCGCTTTATAAGCGTCGCCGCGGCGGTGCAGGGCGTTTGTAAATTTTTGGTTTTTTTCTAACGCTTTGGTAAAAAGCCTTATTTGCTCGGCCGGCGTTTTTGCTTTAAGGCCTTCGTTGTAATACTGCCGCGCGCTTTGGCCAAAAGCCAAAGGCGTTAAAGAAAGCAGTATAAATAAAATCGGCAGGTTTTTCATTTTACAAGTAAATATAAAAGCCCCTGGCTCATGAATGCCGTTAAGGCCGCAAAATAACCAAGCCATATGGCAGCTTTGGCAAAATCCTTTAAATTAAGTATAACGGCCAAAAGCAAGGTAACGCGCGTTGAAAGCAGGGCAAAAAACTCGGCCTTATTTTTTATGCGCCCCACGCTTTTAAGCAAAATTTTGCGCGCCGCGTAGATAAGCCCCGTCAGCACGGCAATCGTTATAACGCCGGCCATGGTTTTTGCGGCGTGTTGGCGGATATTGGCCGATAAATCATTAAACGTTTGCTTTACAATTTGCGCCACGTCGCTGTGCGAAAACGTGTCTGCAATATTGTCTATCTTGCTTTCCATAGAGTTTTTAACGCGGCCTATCGCTTCTCTTACCAACCCGCCCACGTTGGCGGCAAACGCTTTAATGGTATGCAAAAACGCCATTAAAATACCAAATATAAGCCCGAAAAACGCGTAAGCGCCAAAAAGCAAAACGCCAAGGATAATATTGTACCACAAAGGATAATCCGCATTTGTCAGCGCGGCGTTAAAAATAAAATACGCGCCCGCCGCAAAAGCCGCCGTGGATAAAACGGCCCATAAAATAAAACCTTTAATGCTTGCCGCTACCAGCGTTGAAAGCGTGTTAACCAGTTTATGCGCCGGCGGCTGCCTTCGTTCGTGACGGCGGTGATGTTCGCGGCTGGGGGCGTTGCGCTTTGCCGGCGCGTAATGCCGCTTTGGGCGCGGCCTGCGCTGCAGCTGCCCGCTTGGCGCTATGGCCGGTAAATTTTGGTTTTGCTCTTTATTGTTTCTGTTCATATGCTCTCATTTTACTATATTGCGCGCCGCGGCAAACGCGCCGGCCCAGGCAAAGTGCAGGTTAAAGCCGCCCAGGCGGCCGCTGACGTCTAAGGCCTCGCCGATAAAATAAAGGCCGTCTATATTCCTTGCCATCATGGTTTTTGAAGACAGCCCGCCCGTATCCACCCCGCCGGCGGTAATTTCGGCCTTATCAAAGCCGGCGGTTTTGCGCGGCTTAAAGGCAAATGCGTTAAAAT
>JAISVV010000034.1 GCA_031271365.1 Elusimicrobiota bacterium
GCCGGCGTAAGCAAATCGGCGCCGAAAATATAAAAGGCCCCGCCTAATCCGTTTAAGGCGGAATTGTTTATAAAATCCATATCGGTAAGCGTGACGTTTAAAGAGCTCTCCGCCACAAGCGCGCCGCCGTTTGCCGTCGCTGCGGTATTGTTGTTAAAACTGCCGCCGTTTGCCGTAAATATTCCGTTTGCCACGTATGCCGCGCCGCCGCCGTTAGAAGTATTGCCCGTAAAAGTTGAGGGGCCTATAATTATTACATTGCCGTTGCTTATAAAAACCGCGCCGCCGCCTTGCGTGCCCGTGGCGGAGTTGGCGATAAAAGAGGCGCCCTGCTCAAAAATAAAGGTGGAGTTTATATCGGAATGTATTGCCCCGCCGCCATAGTTTGCCGTATTATTTTGGAAAAGCGTTTGCGCGCTTGCAAAGGAAACATTGCCGTTTATGGCATAAACCGCGCCGCCGAGGCTGCCGCGGTTGCCGTCTTCAGTCGAGGCCCCGCCAAAGGTTACCGCGGAGTTAAAGTTGATTGCAGCCAATTCACTGCCGCCGATGGCGCCCTCGGCCGAAACCGCGCCGCCGCGGCCGTTATTATCCTGCAGGGCGCTTACGCTGCTGTTGGCTTTAAACGCCGCGCTTTCATAAAAATTTAAAGCAGAGCCCGCCGCCGCGTACACCGCGCCACCGCCCGTTACCGCGGTATTGCCGGTAAAAGTTGTATTGTAAAAGATTAAATCTGTCCCGCCGCTTAACGCGCCGCCAAGTCCGGTTGAGGCAAAGTTTTGCAGCGTTATATTGCTTAAAGTAAGCGCGTTGTTTGCCGCAAGGTTAAAACCGCTTAAAGTCCTTGTATTGCCGTCTATGTAAAAACCGGCGCCGTCAATTGTGTTTTGCGCGCCCGCGGGCGCGGGGCAAATGCCTGCGGGGCAGGCGGCGGCTGTGCCGGCGCCGCCGTTTAAATTATCGCTTAGCACAAGGTTATTGCTTGCGTTGATGCGTATTAAATCGCTTAGGTTTGCAAAACTTCCTACGGGTGTTTGCGACAAACAATTTTGCGCCGCCAAAAGCAATAAACACAACGCCAGCGCAGGGGTTTTATAATTTATCATCTTTGCTCCCTACATTGCGCGTACACGGGCCTAAAGAGCGAGGTAAAATTATATTTCAATTTATTATACTAATTAAAATGTATTAGTATACAGCGGCCGCGCTATCAAAGCCCCGCGTTTTTGCGGATATAAAAAACCTCCGCTTTTGGCGGAGGTTTTATTTTTGCGGCGCTCTTAGATATTATATGCTTTTTACGTACTCGTTGAGCGGTTTGTTTTTGTAATTGTTGACGGCCATTTTGTCGGTGGTGATATAGCCGGGCGCGGCGTCGATTAACTCCGGCAGGCGGGCTACTATGGTGGCGCAGGTTAACTCCACCGTTGCGGGGCGGTTGATGATAACTTGCGTATCAGGCTCGCCCTCTATAGTCCAGTCGTTTTGGTCAAACTCGTCGGGGCCGTATACTTTGCCTATGCTCTGCGCCTCAATTGTAATGCCTTCTTTGGTAGTTGTGGTTACCACGGCCGACATACCCGTGGCGTGGCCGGCGGGTATAGTCATGCCCAGCGTGGAGCTTTTTAAATCCGTCTTATACGTTTGCGGCATGCATTTTTGCGTTTGGTTAATTATGGTAAGGCCCAGCTTTTCGCACAGCCAGCCGTTTACGTTCCACATATAAGAAGGCGCGTAATTGCCGGCTTCTATTACTTTTTGACGCTCGGCGTCTGATATGCGGTCGGCGGAGGCGATTTCTTTGTCAAAGGTTTGCAAATCTAAGCCCGAGCCGTGCACCTTTGCCAAAGCTATGCCGTAATCTTCCACGTTATAGCTGCTTTTGCCTTTTATTTTTTTAATGGTTTGCGTCGCGCCGGCCAGCGCGGTTATAAGATTGCCCCAGAAGACGTCTTGATACCCGCTGCCCGAGAGCGTGCAGTTATTCTTTTTGGCGATAGTGTCAAGCTCGGCGGTGATTTTGGGGCTGGAGTTGGCGGGGAAAAACGCCTCCTCGCACGTGGTGATGGCGTTTACGCCGTTTTCGGCGCATACTTTAAGCGCGGGGTAAATATCGCGCATTAAACTCATGGTTTCTATAATGCAGGCGTGCGGCTTGGTTTGCTGCAAAATTTTGGCCGCGTCTTTAGCGTCTTGGACTAAAACGCCTTTTTTGCCGCCGCCCATAATTTCGCCGATATCTTTGCCTATAACTTTTGGGTTAACGTCAAAGGCGGCAACAATCTCGGCGCCCTTTTCATACGCGTAGCGCATGGTATAAACGGCCATTTTGCCGCAGCCGTACTGCGCCACTTTAATTTTTTCTTTCATACAAAAACCCCCTTTAATATGCAGATACCTTTTTATAGCATAATTAAAGGCAGGTTTTTAAATTGTTTTAACCCATTGCTCAATGGCTTTTGCGGCGGCTTCTTTATCTTTAAGCGTTTTTAGGGAAAGGGCCAGGCCCTGCGTAATTTTTGCGTCTTTGCAGGCTTTTGCAAAATGCTCAAAATATTTTAGCGGCATGCCTTGGTGGGTGCAAAAAGGCGCGATGGTTTTGCCGCTAAAATCGTGTTTGGATAAAAAGGTTGCAACCGGCGGCGTTACATCAAAGGCCCACACGGGCCCGCCAATAAAAATAATGTCGTAAGGGGCAATATCCGCATCGTTTTTAAGCGGCGGTTTTACGCCGGTTTTTATTTCCGGTATGCCGCGCGCGTAGGCGGTTAGTTTGCCGTAAGGCTTCAGCGGTTTTAGCTCAAAAATATCGCCGCCGCAGCGCGCCTGTATTTGCCGCGCCATATCGGCGGTAGCGCCGTCTAAAGAGTAGTAAGCGACTAAAACTTTGCCCATAAGCCCCCTTGATTTTTATCCTCAAAAACAACTTTGCCGCCAAGCACCGTTTTTGCCGTAAGCGGCGCGCCGTAGGCGTAGGGTAAAAATTCTAAAGACGGCACGGGTTTTGTTATCAGCAAATCTGCCCGCTTGCCTGTGCTTATGCTGCCTTGTGTTTGCTGCAGGCCCATGGCGTACGCGCCGTTTAGGGTGGCGGCGTTTATTGCCTCTTGCGGCGTCATTTTCATCTTTATGCACGCCAGGGATAAAACAAATTTCATATTGCCGCTGGGCGATGAGCCCGGGTTATAATCGCTCGCCAGGGCAACGCCAAGGCCCGCGTCTATCATTTTGCGCGCCGGCGGGTACTGCATACCCAAAAAGAAAGCCGCGCCCGGCAGCAGCGTCGGCATGGTTTGAGAGTTTAGCAAAGCCTCAATTTCGGCCTTGCCCGTAAATTCAAGGTGGTCTACGGAGAGCGCATTGTATTTAACGCCTGCTTGTATGCCGCCGCTTGCGGCAAGTTCGTTGGCGTGTATTTTGGGCCTTAGGCCGTATTTTGCGCCGGCTTCAAGCATTTGGGCGGTTTCCTGCTCGGTAAAAAAACCGCGGTCGCAGAAGACGTCTATA
>JAISVV010000036.1 GCA_031271365.1 Elusimicrobiota bacterium
ATTGTCTAAAACAGCGTCTGAAATTTGGTCGCAAACTTTATCGGGATGCCCTTCGGAAACAGACTCCGAGGTTAAAAAATATCTACCCTTTCTCATACAAAATACCTCTCTAATGTAAACTGCTCACTTTCCTAAAATGATATTATAGCATTATGGAAAGAAAATTTTTGTCCTGGAACGTAAACGGCATACGCGCGGCGGAAAAAAAGGGCTTTTTGCCCTGGCTTTTAAAAGAAAGCCCCGATATTTTGGGCCTGCAGGAAACAAAGGCCGCCCTTGGGCAACTGCCAAAATCTTTGACGGAAGTACCCGGGTATTACTGCTGTTTTTCCGCGCCTGTCAGGAAGGGCTACAGCGGAGTGGGCGTCTACTCTAAAGAAAAGCCGCAGGAAGTCAGTTTTACCCTGGGCGTTAAAGAGTTTGACGACGAAGGCCGCTTTATACTTTTAACTTACCCTGATTTTTATTTTATAACGTGCTACTTCCCCAACGGCGGGCAGGGCGAAGAGCGCATTGCCTACAAACTGCGCTACTACGCCGCTTTTTTAAAGCTGTGCCAAAAGCTGGCTAAAGAAAAACCGCTTATCACCTGCGGCGACGTTAATACCGCCCACCGGGAAATAGACCTTGCCCGCCCTAAACAAAACGAGGGCAACACCGGCTTTTTGCCCGAAGAACGCGCGTGGCTGGATAAATTTTTTGAAGGCGGCCTTGTGGATATATACAGGCGGCTGCACCCGCGCCAAGAGGGCGCCTACACGTGGTGGGACTACAAAACCGGCGCGCGGGCGCGCAACGTGGGTTGGCGCATAGATTATTTTATGCTTGACGCTAAAGCCGCCGCCAAAACCAAAGCCGCCTATATTTTAAGCGATGTTACGGGCTCGGACCATGCGCCTATCGGGATAAACATAGATATATGACGCCGCAGGAAGCATTAAATAAAGTTTACGGCTATCACAGCTTTTTGGGCTTACAGGAAAGCGTGATAAACGCCGTTATGGCCGGCCGCGACGCTATGGCGCTGATGCCCACCGGCGGCGGCAAATCGCTTTGCTACCAGATACCCGCGCTTTGTTTAGAGGGCACGGCTATCGTAATATCGCCCCTAATCTCGCTTATGCAGGACCAGGTTTCCGCCTTAAAGCAGTTGGGCATAAAGGCGGCCGCCTTAAACTCGCTGATGGAGCCTGCGCAATTGCGCCAAACCAACGCCGAGCTTTTTGAGGGCAAACTGGATTTGCTTTACATATCGCCGGAAAAGCTGTGCTCCGAGGGGTTTTTAGACGCCATCTCGCGCATAAAAATACCGCTTTTTGCAATAGACGAGGCGCATTGTATCTCGCAGTGGGGCCACGACTTCAGGCCCGAGTACACCCAGCTTGCCGTGCTGAAACAACGCTTCCCGCGGGTGCCGCTTTTGGCCCTAACCGCCACCGCCGACGAGCTTACAAGAAAAGATATCGTCAAAAACCTAAACGCGCCGCAGGCGCAAATTTTTATAGCCAGCTTTGACCGCCCCAACATCACCTACTCCGCCGCGATAAAAGATCAGGAAAAAAAGCAGCTTTTACACTTTATAGAAACAAAACACCCCGGCGCAAGCGGCATAGTTTACTGCCTAAGCCGCAAACGCGCCGAGAGATTTGCAGAGCTGTTAAAAGAACACGGCTACAACGCTTTGGCCTATCACGCCGGCCTGGACGGCGATACGCGCCGTAAAAACCAGGATATTTTTACCCGGCAGGAAGGCGTTATAATGTGCGCCACAAACGCCTTTGGCATGGGCATACACAAGCCCGACGTGCGCTTTGTTGTACACATGGATTTACCCAAAAGCGTTGAGGCTTACTACCAGGAAACAGGCCGCGCCGGCCGCGACGGGCTGCCATCAAGCGCGATGCTTTTTTACGGCACAAAAGACATCGTGCAGCTTAGGCATTTTATAGAAACCTCCAACGCGCCGGAAAAGCAAAAAACCATAGAGCGCCAAAAACTAAATATGCTTGCCGCCTACGCGCAAAGCCCGGGCTGCCGGCGCAAAACGCTTTTAAATTACTTCGCGCAGGATTACGCCGCGCCCTGCGACGGCTGCGACAACTGCCTTACGCCGCCGCAACCTTTTGACGCCACGCTTAATATGCAAAAATTTCTCTCGTGCGTACACAGGGCGGCGCAGGCAAGTTTTGCCTTTGGCGCGCAGCATATAATAGATATTTTGCTGGGTAAAGATTTGGAGAAGATACAAAAATTCGGCCATCAAAACCTTAGCACTTTTGCCATCGGGCAGGATACGCCGGAGAGCGATTGGAAGTCGCTGGCCCAGCAGGCCATACTATCGGGCCTTGTCAGGGCCGACCCGGAGCATTCCGCCCTAACCCTTACCCCCGCCGCGTGGCCCGTGTTAAAAGGCCTGCAAAAAGTGCAGCTTTGCAAATTTGTAAAGCCCGCAAAAGCGTTAAGCAAAAAAGAAAAACGCAACCAGCAAACGCAGCAAATGCCGGCTGCAGACAACGCTTTGTTTGAACGCCTGCGCGCGTTGCGCCGCGCCCTGGCCGAGCGGGAAAACGTGCCGCCGTACGTGGTCTTCAGCGATAAAGCCTTGCTGGAGATGGCCGCCTTAAAACCCAAAACGACGCAGGCTTTCGCCGATATCAACGGCGTAGGCGCCTTTAAGCTGGAAAAATACGCCGCCGTGTTTTTAGAAGAAATAAATAAAGGAGAGCAAGAATGAAATCAATAAAACTATTTTTAACCTGCGCTTTATGCGCCGCGGCGTTTGCCGCCTGCGCGGGCAAACAAAAAGCGCCCGAGGCGTTTGACAAAACCAAATCGGCCGTCATAAAGCTGCTAAACAAAGCCAACGCCTGCAAAACTGACGATGACTGCCGGGCCGTCTTTGCAGACTGCTGCGGCACAGCCTCCCAGCCGTACTTTGTAAACAAAAAACACGCAGAAAGTTTCGGCAAAAAATACCGCAAACTGCACAAGCAAAACCCCTGCCCGCAGGCAATGCGCTGCAGCCGCGCGTACTTTGGCAACCTTACCGACGCTCAATGCTT
>JAISVV010000051.1 GCA_031271365.1 Elusimicrobiota bacterium
CATAGACGCCGAGATGGCCGTCTTAGGCTCTATGCTCATAGAAGCCGACGCCTTAGACCGCGCCGCCAACATTTTAAAGCCCGAACACTTTTACAAAACCGCGCATCAAAAAATATTCGGCGCGATGATGGCCCTATCGTCCAAATCCCAGGCGGTGGACTTAATCACCGTCACCGAAGAACTTAAAAAAGACGGCTTTCTGGCGGAAGCCGGCGGCGAGCGTTATTTAAGCGAGCTGATGGGCAAAATCTCCACCGCCGCGCACGTGGAGCATTACGCCGATTTAGTCTACGACGCGGCTTTGGTGCGCGAACTTATCAAAATCTCCACCTCCACCGTTGAAAGCTGCTACCGCCAGTCCGACGAGGCGCACGATTTAATAGACAAAGCGCAGGAGCGCTTATTTACTTTAAGCCAAAAGCAGGATATAAAGGGTTTTGTATCGTCCAAAGATTTATCCGGCGAAGTAATGCAGATAATAGAAAAACTTATTATCGACAAAGACCCTATTAAAGGCGTGCCCACCGGTTTTACCGAGTTTGATTTAAAAACCGGCGGCTTTAGAAAGTCGGATTTAATTATTTTAGCCGCGCGCCCCTCGCAGGGCAAAACGGCCATGGCCTTAAACGTGGCCTATAACGCCGTTACCAATAAAAAGAAGCCCATGCCGGTTGCGTTTTTCTCCTTAGAAATGGGCCGCCACGCCATTTACCAGCGCATGATTTGCACGGCCGCGCAGGCCGAGCTGCACCTTGTAAACACCGGTATGTTTAAAAAAGACCGCTGGCGCGACCTGGCCAGAGAAATCCATAAACTGGGCGAGGCGCCGCTGTATATAGACGATACCCCGGCCTTGACGATAACCGAAATACGCTCCCGCGCGCGCCGGCTGGCAAGCGATTTAACAAAGCAGGGAAAAGAGCTTGGCATGATAATGATAGACTATATGCAGCTTATCCGCGGCGGCAGCAAAAAGGTGGAAAGCCGCCAGCAGGAAGTGTCGGAAATTTCCCGCATGCTAAAAGAGTTGGCCCGCACTTTAGACGTGCCCGTGGTTGCGCTCTCGCAGCTTAACCGCCGCACCGAAGACCGCACCCGCACAGACAACCGCCCGCAGCTGTCGGATTTGCGCGAATCGGGCGCGATAGAGCAAGACGCCGACGTAGTGGCCCTAATCCACCGCGAGGGCTATTATAAACGCGAGGACCCGGAGCTGCAAAACAAAGCATTGCTGATTATAGCCAAGCAGCGCAACGGCCCCGTGGGCGACATCAAATTAACGTGGATACCGCAGTACACCTTATTTACCAATCCCGCGCCCGAGCATATAGACGTGCCCCAGGGCATGGAAGACATGGTGCCGCTGTGACGCCCGCCCACCCGCCGCTTTTGCGCCCCACGTATGCGGAAATTAATTTATCCGCGCTTGGCCGCAACTTAAAAAAAGCGCGCGCTTTGGCGGCTGCAAAATGCAAACTTAACCCCAAAATAATGCTGCTTGTTAAGGCCGAGGCTTACGGCCACGGCGCGCTGGCGGTTGCCATGTACGCGCAAAAAAACAAACTGGCGCAAGCCTTGGGCGCGGCCTCCGTAGAAGAAGGCATTTACCTGCGCCAAAACGGCGTTAAACTGCCCATACTTATTTTGGGCAGCGTGTATCCGTTTGAGGGCTTTGAGTACGCTTTAAAAAACAATTTATCCGTTACCATAGCCAGCGCGCGCGCGGCAAAATACGTCGCGGCTTTGGCGGCAAAATTAAAAATAAAAGCCAAAGCGCACGTCAAGCAGGAAACGGGCCTAAACCGCATAGGCAGCCGCAAACCGGCCGCGCTGGAAATACTAAAAATTTTAAACGCCGCGCCTTATGTTAAGGTGGAGGGCGTCTACTCGCACATAGCCGCCGCAGATAATAAAGCAAGCGTCAAAAAACAGCTTGAGTATTTTAAAGATTTCCTGTCGCAGGCCGCCGCGTTAAACCTTAAAACAGGCATGGCGCATATAGCGGCCAGCCCGTCTTTTTTAAAATACGGCGGCATTTGCTTTGATATGCTGCGCCTGGGCCACCTGGCCTACGGCCTGGATAAAGGCTTTGAGCCCGCTTTGGCCTTAAAAAGCAAAGTGGTTTTTATAAAAGACGTTCGCGCCGGCGTTGGCGTAAGCTACGGCGGCGTCTTTAAAACAAAAAAACCCTCAAAAATAGCTACAATACCAATAGGCTACGGCGACGGGTACCACAGGCTTCTTTCCGGCAAAGCAAATGTTTTAATAAAAGGCAAAAAATGCCCCGTTGTGGGCAATATTACCATGGATATGCTAACGGCCGATATCACCAAACTGGGCGATATCCCCGTCGGCAGCGAAGCCGTTTTAATAGGCCGCCAGGGCAAAGCGCAAATAACCGCGGCCGAAGTTGCCGCCCAAGCGCAAACAATAGATTACGAGGTAGTAACCGCCATCTCCGCCCGCGTGCCGAGGGTAATAAAGTAAAAGTACCTTTTACCTCTGCCTTCACGAGGGGAGAGGCCGCCGCAGCGTAGCGAAGACGGAGCGGGGGAGGTTGAGTACAAAAAATAAAATGTTCAGCGATTACTTAGTTTTTATAGATGAAAGCGGCGACCATGTCCTTGAAGTAAAAGACGCGGATTATCCCGTTTTTGTGTTGGCGGCGTGCATTATCAAAAAAGACGAGTACCTTTATAAATTGCAGCCTGCGTTAACGGACATGAAGCTGAAATATTATGGAAAGGACTGCGTTATATTTCACGAGAGGGAAATAAGAAAAAAGGCGGGCGCGTTTTCTATACTAAAAAACCAGGATATAATGAAAGATTTTATGGCTGACATGAATAATATGATGGCCGCTATAGATTATACGGTAATATCAACCGTGATAGATAAAGGCGCTTTAAAAGCAACATATAAATACCCGGAACACCCTTATAATTTAGCGTGCAGATTTTGTTTGGAAAGAATATTTCTCTTTCTTGAAAAAAAGGCCGCTGTAGATAAAAAAACAATAATTAATTTTGAATCCAGGGGCGAAAAAGAAGATAAAGAATTAAAATTGCACTTTTTAGAAATCTGCACTGAAAAAGGTTGGACTAATTTTGATATTAACTTTATTAACAAAAGCACTAATTGTTCGGGGTTGCAATTTTCAGATTTGATAGCCAGGCCTATAGGCAGATGGGTTATAAATAGAGAGCAGCAAAACAGAGCGTTTGATATCCTTAAGTCTAAATTTTATAAAAAAGGGGACGACTTCTTGCGTATAGGCCTAAAAATTTTCCCGTAAAAAGCGAAAACCCCCGACTAAACGAGGGTTAGCGCCGACCGAGAAAGTCCCAATCCATTTGTATTAATAGTATAGACATATATCTCGCGTTTGTCAATAGCATCTTAGGCGGTAAATAGTAAAATGTTCAAAGAACTAGGCAGGTTTTTAATTGCGTTTTTCAACCAGCTCGGGCAGGCTTCGGGTATGGTGCGCTCGGCCGCGGTTTGGCTGTTTAAAGGCCCCGTGGAAGTGCGCCAAACCATGCTGCAAACGACGCGCGTTGGCGTAGATTCCGTTGCCGTTGCCACCTTAACCAGCCTCTTTACCGGCATGGTGCTGGCTTTGCAGGCCGGCGTTACAATGCGCGATATTTTAAGCGAGCCTCTGTATATCGGCACAATAGTAGGGTTTTCCTTAGTGCGCGAGCTGGGCCCGGTTTTAACAGCTTTTGTCATCGCCGGCCGCGCCGGCGCGGCGGGTACGGCCGAAATCGGCACCATGAAAGTTACCGAGCAAATAGACGCCCTCCACACGCTTGGCACGGACCCTATCAGATACCTGGTTATCCCGCGCATAGCGGCTTTCGTTATCGCCATACCGGTGCTTACTTTGTTTGCTAATGTTTCGGGTATGTTCGGCGGGTATTTGGTAAGCGTGCATTCGCTGGGGGTGTCTTCTTTTGTCTATATTGACGATATAAAAACCTTTATAAAAGTGGGCGATTTAATGCACGGCTTTATAAAATCAATAATTTTTGCTTTTATGATAGCCGTCGTCTGCTGCTACAAAGGCCTAAACACGCGCGGCGGCGCCGAGGGCGTGGGCAAAGCCACCACGGCGGCCGTGGTTATAAGCATGGTGCTTATTTTGGTTATGGACTATTTTTTAACCGCCATTTTACAGGCGGTGGGCATATGATACAAATCAAAAATCTGCAAAAAAACTTTGGCCGCAAGCACGTTTTAACCGGCGTCGATTTAACCATTAAAGACGGCGAGGTTACAACAATTATCGGCGGCTCGGGCACGGGCAAAAGCACGCTTATAAAGTGCATTATCCGCCTGATAGAGCCCAATGACGGCCAAATACTTGTAGACGGCAAAGACATCACCCACATAAAAAGCGCGCTGGAACTGGCGCAGCTGCGGCGCAATTTTGGTTACTTGTTCCAGGAAGGCGCTTTATTTGACTCTCTAAGCGTAGGCGAAAACGTTACCTTCGGCCTTAAATATTTAACGGACACGCCAAAAAATAAATACGCCGCCATTGCAAAAGATATGCTGGCCTTAGTGGGCTTAAAAGATATTGAAAAATTGCGCCCTTCGGAGCTTTCCGGCGGCATGAAAAAGCGCGTAGCCCTGGCCCGCGTTTTGGCTACCGGCCCAAAAGTTATTTTATACGACGAGCCCACCAGCGGCTTAGACCCTATTATGTCCGAAATTATCGACGAGCTTATTTTGGATTTAAAAAAGAAACTCGGCGTAACCTCGGTGGTAATCACGCACGACATGAAGTCCGCCTTTGAAATTTCCGACGCCATGGTAATGCTGCACGAGGGCAAAGTAAAACTTGCCGCGCCCAGGGAAGAATTTAAAAAAAGCAAAAACCCATACGTAAAACAATTTATAGAGGGCAGCAGCCAAGGCCCCATAAAGATGACTATTACAAAATAAAGGTATAATAAAATTATGTCAGCGGAAACTAAAGTCGGTCTTTTTACTTTTTTGGGCCTTGTTGTTTTGGGCTTCTCTATCTATATGCTTGGC
>JAISVV010000150.1 GCA_031271365.1 Elusimicrobiota bacterium
TTTTTAAAAGCCAGGGGTTTTGTTTAAGGAGGTCCTTTTCCTTGGTTTCCGGCGTGACAAGCGCCAGGGACTTAGCCCTGGCGTTGTCTTCAAAATAGGTAAAAAGAGCTTTTTTACCTTCGTACTCTCTAATGCCTCTTATAGCCATTATTTTAACCCGGCCTTGAGTTTCTTTTCAACGGCGTCGATAAACTCGGTTGTGTTTAAGGGTTTTTTGGGCGGGTTATCCATAAGCGGGATAAGGTCTTTGGTTACTTTGCCTTCTTCAATGCAATCCAAGACAGCCTTTTCCAAAGCCTCGCCGAATTTTACCACCTCTTTGGTTCCGTCCAGCTCGCCGCGTTTTTTAATGGCGCCCGTCCAGGCAAAAATAGAAGCCACGGAGTTGGTGGAAGTTTCCTTGCCCTCAAGGTGCTGGTAGTAGTGGCGTTTAACGGTGCCGTGGGCGGCCTCAAACTCAAACTTGCCGTCGGGCGAAACTAAAACGGAAGTCATCATCCCCAGCGAGCCAAAACCCGCCGCAATCATGTCGGAGAAGACGTCGCCGTCATAGTTTTTCATGGCCCATAAAATGCCGCCTTCGTGCTTCATGATTTGGGCTACCGCGTCGTCAATCAATAAATAGCGGTAAGAGATACCGGCCTTGCTGAAATCTTCCATCGCGGCAACGACTTCGGTGGCAAAGATGTTTTTAAAGCGCGTGTCGTATTTTTTGCTGATGGTGTCTTTGGCGGCAAACCATAAATCTATCTTTTCGCTTATGGCGTAATTTACGCACGCTTTGGCAAAAGAGCGTATGGATTTATCTGTGTTATGCATACCCATTAAAACGCCCGAGCCTTTAAAATCGTGCACTACGATGCGGGTTTCGCCATGGTCGCCTTCGGCTGCGGTGGTAAACACCAGCTCCGCGCGGCCCGGCTGCGCGATAACCAGCTCCTGCGCTTTATAAATATCGCCGTAAGCGTGGCGGCCTACAACTATGGGTTTCTTCCAGCTTCTTACCGCGGGCTTAATGTTTTTAACCGTTATCGGCTTGCGGAAGACGGTGCCGTCAAGATGGCTTCTTATCTGGCCGTTGGGGCTGGGCCACGCTCTTTTAAGTTTGTATTCTATAACGCGGTCGTCGTCGGGGGTGATGGTGGCGCACTTTACGCCCACGCCGAAAGTGGCAATAGCTTCCGCGGCTTCTAAGGTTACTTTGTCGTCGGTTTCGTCGCGGTGTTTAACGCCCAGGTCGTAGTATTTAAGGTCTATGTCAAGATACGGCAGCACCAGCTTTTCTTTAATCATGGCCCAGATAATGCGGGTCATCTCGTCGCCGTCCATCTCTACTAAAGGGTTTTTTACTTTAATTTTAGCCATATTATTTATTGTCTCCGTTTTTATTTTTTGCCGTCATTGCGGGGTACGTTCGCAATGACAACTTTTTTTATTTAGATACCGTATAATTTAACAACCCGCCGGCAACGACAATATCCTGCTGCCGCTGCGAGAGGCTGCAAAGCAAATCAATAGTTTTGCCCGTGCGCTCATTTTTAAGCGTTACTTTGCCGGTTTTGACGGCCGGCGCAAAATCGCCCGTTAACTTATCGCCCTGCTCCAAAGCGTCGTAATCGGCCGCGTCGGCAAAAGTTAAAGGCAGTATGCCAAAGTTGATAAGGTTGGCCGCGTGTATGCGCTCAAACCCTTTGGCTATAACCGCTTTTACGCCCAGATACATGGGGCACATTGCCGCGTGTTCGCGGCTGGAGCCCTGGCCGTAAGAATCGCCGGCTACAATTATATTGTTTATGCCTTTGTCTTTATTTTCCAGCGCGCGGGCGGGGAAGGTTTTATCCACGCCTTCAAAAACAAACTCGGCATATTTGGGCACGTTGCTGCGGTATTTAAGGCGGCTGCCCGCGGGCATAATATGGTCGGTGGTGATTTTATCGCCAACCTTTATAGCCACTTCGCCGTTAAGTTCTTTGGGCATGGCGTCGTTTACCGGCGGCTTGCCGATATTGGGGCCGCGCGCGATTTCCGTCTTGCCGATTTTGGCGGCGGAGGGCTTGATAAACATTCTGTCGTCTATTAAAAACTCTTTGGGCTCGGCCACTTGCGGGTATTTTACGCCCGCTTTTTCGGGCATGGTTACTTTGCCGTGTATGGCGGCAATAGCGGCAATCTCCGGCGATACCAGGTAAACCTGCGCGTCTTTGGTGCCGCTGCGGCCTTCAAAGTTGCGGTTGGAGGTGCGCAAAGAAACGCCGCCGCTTTTAGGGCTGAAGTGATTGCCTATGCAAAAACCGCACGCGCTTTCCATAATGCGCGCGCCGGCGGCTATCATGCTGCCAAGGGCGCCGTCGCGGTCTATCATTTCGTACACCTGGCGGCTGCCGGGGGCAATGCCAAGGCTTACGTTTTCGGCCACTACTTTATCCTTTAATATATCGCCTACCATCATCATGTCGCGGTAGGAAGAGTTGGTGCAGCTGCCGATAGCCACTTGGTCCACGCTCATGCCTTCTATATCTTTAATGGCGGTGATATTGCCCGGGCTGTGCGGCGCGGCGGCAAGCGGCTCTATGGCGCTGAGGTCAACGTCTATCACGCGGTCGTACTGCGCGTCTTTATCGGCTGCTAATTCGCTCCAGTCGCCTTCGCGTTTTTGGGCTTTTAAGAAGGCTTTTGTAACCTCGTCCGAGGGGAAGATAGAGGCCGTTACCCCCATTTCCGCGCCCATGTTGGTGATAACGGCGCGCTGCGGCACGGACAGCGTTTTAACGCCTTCGCCGCCGTATTCAAGCATAACGCCCACATTGCCTTTGGTGGTTAAAATGGAGAGCATTTTTAAAACCACGTCTTTGGCGCTGCTCCACGGCTTTAATGCGCCGGTTAAATTTACTTTATATACTTTTGGCGCGGTTAAGTAGAAACTGCCCCCGCCCATGGCCACGGCCACGTCAAGGCCGCCCGCGCCTATGGCTATCTGGCCGACGCCGCCGCCTGTCGGGGTGTGCGAATCCGAGCCCAGTAAAGTGGTGCCCGGTTTGCCGAAGCGTTCTAAATGCACCTGGTGGCAAATACCGTTGCCCGCGCGGGAGTAGACGATGCCGTAGCGCTCGGCAATGGTTTTTAGGTAGAGATGGTCGTCATTATTTTCAAAGCCGACCTGGACGGTGTTGTGGTCCACGTATGATACGGATAAATCAGTTTTAATTTCTTTAAGGCCTAAAGCTTCAAACTGCAGGTAAGCCATGGTGCCGGTGGCGTCCTGCGTTAAGGTTTGGTCTATGCGGATGCCGATTTCCTGGCCCTTTACATATTCGCCTTCGCGCAGATGGCTTTTTAGAACTTTCTCTACGATGTTCATTGGTTTGCTTCTCCTGTTATATTTACCGGTACGCCGGCGTGGTTACGCCACAGCGGGAGACGGATTTCTCCGTCCCCTGAGGGTATGTTAATTTGTAGAAAATAACGTTCCCGAAACCAGTATCAACTGCCTATACATGAATTGTATACAAAAACATAAAATAAAGCAACAGGCAATTTTCCCCACCAAGCAGCCGATTTTGCAAACTTTGTACCCGTCCCCAAATTTGCAATTTGGGCGATTTTGTATAATATTGGATATGAAAATCCTTGTTTTGGGCGGCACTAAATTTTTTGGCAAGGCTTTCGCCGTTAAGGCGGCGGGGCTGGGGCATAAGCTAACCATTTTTAGCCGCTCTCCGGCGAGGGATTTACCCGCCAAAATAACGCAGATAAAAGGCCTGCGGGCCGACTTATCCCCCCTTGCCGGCAAAAAGTGGGATTTTGTCTTGGATAATATCTGCTACACCCCCCAGGATATGCAGGAGGCCCTTAAAACTTTTACGGGCAACGCGGCGCATTATGTTTTTGTAAGCACCGGCGACGTGCATTTGGCCGTCAAAGGCGCGCAAAGCCCCTTTGCCGAAGACGCCGCCCACAAGCTGCCCCCCCAA
>JAISVV010000167.1 GCA_031271365.1 Elusimicrobiota bacterium
GGTGCAGCGCGCCGACGGGCCCAAAACCCATATGGTTAAGCACGGCACGCCCACTATGGGCGGCGTTATTATTATAGCCGCGCTTTTATCCACGGTATTTTTATGGGCGCGGCTTGATAACAGGTTTATCTGGCTGCTTTTGTTTGTATCTATAATGCTTTCCTTTGTAGGGATTTTGGACGATTACGCCAAACTTATCAAAAAAAACCCCGCCGGCGCGCCAAGCTGGCTTAAGCTGGCTTTCCAGATAGCTACCGCCGTGGCGGTGGTTGGCTATTTAGGCGCGTACCCGCCCAGCGAGGCTTATACAACGGCTTTAAGCGTGCCGTATCTAAGCAGCAAATTTATTTTAAACCTTGGCGGGCTGTACTTTGTTTTTGCCATGCTTATGATAATAGGCTCTTCCAACGCCACCAATCTTACCGACGGGCTTGACGGCCTTGCCGCCGGCAGCGTGGTGTTTTGCGCCTGCGCTTACGCCGCTTTTGCCTATTTGGCCGGCAACTTTGTTATGGCCGATTATTTAAAAATTATCTTTGTGCCCGGCGCCGGCGAAATTGCCGTGTTTATGGCCGCTTTAATAGGCGCGTGCATGGGGTTTTTGTGGTACAACGCCTATCCCGCGGAAGTGTTTATGGGCGATACAAGCTCGCTGTTTTTAGGCGGCGTTATGGCCACGGCGGCAATTTGCGTTAAGCAGGAGCTTATTTTGCCCATTGCCGGCGGCATATTTGTTATTGAAACCCTCTCCGTCATCATGCAGATGGGATATTTTAAACTAACCAAAGGCAAACGCATTTTTAAAATGGCGCCTTTGCACCATCACTTCGAACTTAAAGGCGCGGCCGAGCCTAAGGTAACGGTGCGCTTTTGGATAATGGGCATTGTGCTTATGTTAATGGCCTTAGCCTCGTTAAAAATAAGATAAATGAATAAAGTTTTTATAGAAAAGCCGCGCCGCGCCGCCCTGCGCAAAAAAGAAGAAGCAAGCAAACTTTTGCCCTTTGATAAAAGCCTGCTTGCTTTAAGCGCGGCGTTTATTTTGGGCGGGCTTATTTTTACTTATTCTTCCAGCGCGTTTGACAGCATGGCGTATTTTAAAAGGCAGGTTATCTTTGACGTTTTGGGCGTTATTATAATGCTTACTTTAGCGCAGTTTTACGGCGCGCTGCAAAAATTATTTAAGCCGGTGTATCTTTTGTTTATAACCTGGGGGCTTTTGATATGGGCGCTTTTGCTGCCCGAGGCGGCCAATGTCCACCGCTGGATCAGCCTGGGCTTTTTTAATTTGCAGCCCTCGGAGGTGGCAAAAGCCGTTTTAATTATTTACCTTGCCGCGTTTTTAAGCAAAAAAAAGGATATCGGCGCGGATAATACGCAGTTGATTACGCCCGTCGCGTATACCTTAATCACTATCGGCCTTATCGTGGCGGGCAAGGATTTGGGTATACCCGCTTTAATGTTTGCCGTGGCGGTGGCCGTCTTTTTTATCGCGGGCGCGCCCGTCAGCAAAATGTTTTATGTTTTTGCCGCCATGGCGCCGCTGGTTATCGTTGAGTTTTACCGCCACCCTTACAGGATAAAGCGTTTAACTTCCTTTATGTCGCCGGAGGACGCCGCCGGCAGCATAGGCTACCAGCTGGTGCACTCTTTTTACGCCATAGGCTCGGGCGGGTGGTTTGGCAAAGGCTTGGGCGCGTCGGACTTAAAGCTGGAATATTTGCCAGCCGCGCACACGGATTTTATTTTTGCCATTATGTGCGAGGAGATTGGCATGATAGGCGCGTTTATAATTATAGCCGGCTTTGTGTGGCTTTTGGTGCGCGGCATAACAATTGCGCGCGGGGCAAAAAGCGCGTTTAACTCTTACTTAAGCGCGGGCATAACCATTTGTTTGGCGCTGCAGGCTTTTGTAAACATGAGCGTAGCCTGCGGGCTGCTGCCGACAAAAGGGCTGCCGCTGCCGTTTTTTTCTTACGGCGGTTCGTCGGTGATAGTAACTTTGGCGATGATGGGCATACTTATGAATATAGCCGCCGAGGAAGCGCAGCAGGCGCAGGCGCAGCCGCGGCGGGGAGCAAAATAACCTATGGAAAACGTTTTTATTATAGCCGCAGACGGCACCGGCGGGCATTTTTACCCCGGCTTTGCTTTGGGCAAAAAACTTATAGAGCGCGGGCACGACGTTATTTTTGTTGTTAAAAAAGGCACTCCCGCCGCCAAATTTTTAGACGGCCTTGAAATGCATTATCAGGTGGCGGACGTCGTCGGTATGCCGCGCGGCGGGAATATTTTGCAGTGGCTTGATTTTAGCTTTAAAATGCTCGCCGCCATTTTGCAGATGCGCCGCCTTATAAAAGACGCAAAACCCGTTGTTTGTATGGGGATGGGGGGGTATATCTCCTTCCCGCTTATATACGCCGCGCGCAAACTGGGCGTTAAAACCGCGGTGCACGAATCTAACGCCATAATAGGCCGCGCCAACCGGCTTTCGGCCAAATACGCCGACGTTTTTATGCTGGGCCTCAACGCGCAAAACGCGCCGCAAAACGCCGTTTTAACCGGCACGCCCGTGCGCGAGGAGTTTAGGCTTAAAGAATCCATAGAAGAACAATATTACTGGAACATGGCCACCGATTTTGCCATTAATATTTTGATTTTCGGGGGCAGCCTTGGCGCGCGTAAACTTAACTTTGCCGCGGCAAAAATGGCCCAGGAACTGCTTTCAAAGACAAACCGCATACACTTCCTGCATGTGGCGGGGCAGCGCGATTATAAAGAGATTAAAGCCATTTACAAAGACGTCCCCAACGTAGAGGTTATAGAGTACGCGCAGGAGATTTATTCGCTTATGAAAGCCGCGCAGCTGGTTATAGCCCGCGCGGGGGCCAGTTCGCTGGCGGAAATTATGAGCCTTAAAAAACCCTCAATACTGGTGCCCTATCCTTACGCGGCGGACAACCACCAGTATTATAACGCTAAAATCTTTGCCGATAAAGGCTGCGCGCTTTTGCTTGAAGAAAGCGATAACCTGGCGCAGGATTTATCGGCGCTTATCAAAAAAATACTGGCAACCCCCACGGCGATAAAAACGATGGAAAACAATTTTACCGCCAGCGGCCTGCCCGACCCGCTGAAAGCCGCCGAAAGAGCCGCGCGTATACTGGAAGAGCTGGCCGGTAAGTAATCTTTTCACCCGTCATTGCCTGCCGTGTCATTGCGGGTATAAAGGGCAAAAAGTGTTGCTGCAAGAACCTGTGTTTTATAAATATATCGTCTAACATCACTCAAAATATCTAGCGTATGAGTTAAACCTCTTCAACTCTTATGATATGGTTTTGTTAAGATTGCGACGTAGATTTATTTTTAAAACCTATTTTAGCAACACGTTTGTAGCCTATATAGCCGAAGGCGCGGCAATCTCATTAGAGTAGTTACCTATCATAGGAAACAACACTTATGAGATTGCCGCGTCGCTGGAGCTCCTCGCAATGACTGCATAAAAAAGGCAAAAACGCAAAAACGTAACAACGCAACAGATTTACTTGGTATAAAAATTGCGCCACAACCTGCGCTAATGCCTTGGGGCGCTTTTTTAATTAGCTGGCGTAAAGGTGTAGCCTTTTTCGGCTTTAGCCAATTTGCCAAGGCCGGGTTTGTAGATATGCATGCCGGCTATGTGCGTATTTTTTTGCCTGGCGACTTTGGCCAAAATATTTTTTCTGGTTTTAAGCGCGGCTTTTGGGTCTACGTCGTAAGAAACGCTGATTTCCGGGTTGGCAAATTGGGCCGTAAGGTGCGTAACATCGCCCAGCACGTAAACCTGCTGCCCGTTGCTTTTAATGATAAACCCGCTGTGCCCGGGCGTGTGGCCAAACAGCGGCGCGCTTTTTACCGCGCCGGTTATTTTAGCGTTTTTCTTGAAAAGCGTTATTTGGTTTTTATAAGCCTCCAGCACGGCGTTGGCGTCTTGGTTATTTTGCCAGTGGGCGGCTTCTTCTTTAGCAATAAAAACTTTGGCGTTTGTAAAAAGCGGTTGGCCTTGCGCGTCAAGCAGGCCGCCGATATGGTCGCCGTGCATATGCGTGATGGCGATAATGTTTATATCGCCCGGCTTAAGCCCCGCTTCTTGCAGCCGCTGCGCTATTTTTCCGCCGTGCGTCAAAGGCAGGCCGGCGTCAAACAAAATAATATCGCCGCCCGCTTTAAGGACAAAATAATTTAAAGAATTACTATTCCAGCCTTCGGTTTTATAGCCTTCAAGCGCGTCTTTGTTGATTATAAGGCTTTCGCTTACGGCGCCGGTGTTATTGTTAAGAGATATAAACTCGTAATCGCCGATTTTGTATTTGGACACATTGGCCTCCTGCGCGTTTGCCGGCGCGCAAAACGCAATGGCGCAGCATAAGGCTGCAAGTAGTTTTTTCATAACATTACCCCTCACCCCGGCCCTCTCCCGCAGGGGGAGAGGGGGAGCATTTTTGTATTTATTTCTGTCCGTGCTGCTATTTTTGGTTGTTAAAGTCCAGCCCCGTCATGTATTTAAAGTAAGCGGCGCTGGTAAATTTGCGGCCAAGCAGTTTTTCCACCTGGGCGTTTTCGTCGTTAACGCCGCCGGAGGATAAAATTAAATCCCGGTATAATTTACCCGTATGCTTATTATCAAGGCCCGTGCGCTCAAACAGCGCAAAAATATCCGCCGCAATGATGTCGGACCAGTCGTACCCGTAATACAGCGAAGCATACCCCCACGCCATATGCCCGAAGCCTGCCGGGCGCAGGCCGCCTTTTATCATGGGGCGGTTGCGGGTTTCCCTGCTTATGCGCCGCCACAGGCTCATAATTTCTTTGCCGTTTTTTAAAGGCAGTTTGTGCGCCTCTAAGTCAAACATAACCTGCGTTAAAAACCAAAGCCTGTCGTTTGCGATATCCACATGTTT
>JAISVV010000019.1 GCA_031271365.1 Elusimicrobiota bacterium
AAGGGGTGTTGGGCAACCCGCTTTATACGCGCCCTAAAGTAAACGGCCTTGTATTTGAAGAAACCGGCACCAGCTCCGACTACGAAACTATAAACGGCAAAAAATATCTTTTCCACGAGTTTGATATAGCGCTCTTCGGCATTGTGCCCGGCAAAGCCCTGGCGGAGCCGGCCAACGTGGAATACACTTTGCCCTTAGGCGTGGGCGATTTTTTTGATATTTTCTCTACCGGGGCTTCGGCCTCCGTGCGGCGCGTGAGCACGGAGCCTGTAGAGTTTACTATAAAACCGCTGCCCGCCAACGGCCGCGGCAATAATTTCTACGGCGCGGTAGGCCCGCGCTTTAGCATAGCCGCCGCGCTGGACAGCGCCCGGGTTAACGCGGGCGAGCCCGTTAACTTAAATATTAAAGTAACCGGCCGCGGCAATATCCGCGCTATCGGCGATGTGCCCGCGCCGGCTATGGGCGGCGAATTCAGGACGTACGAAACGACGTCCTCCTCTTCGGTAAAAATAGAAGGCGGCGCCGTTGAGGGGGAGAAAAATTATAATACCGTTATCGTGCCGCGCGTCTCGGGCGAATATACGATACCGGCGGTGCCTTTTACGTTTTTTGACACTTTAACCAAAACCTATCAAACAATTTACACAAAACCGATAGCGCTGCATGTTGCGCCTTCAAAGGCGCCCACGCAGCAGGGCGGCGTCTCTTTTGCCGAGCAAACCGGCCCCAGGGTGGAAACTATAAACCGCGATATCGCCTATATCAAAGACGGCCGCGTTTCGCTTTTTAGCGCGGCTTTGACGTTTATAGCAAGCCTTGGCGCGGCTAACTACGCGGCGTTTTTGCTTATTGCGCTTTGCCTTATCTACTGGCTGATGCACCGCGGCGAAATCACTTTATTTGCCAAAAACAAAGCTTATAAAACCGCCAAAGCCGCGCTAAAGACGGCCAAGACGGAGGGCGATGTTTCCGCCGCGCTGGAGGGTTATTTAAGCGCAAAAATGCTGCTGCCCATGGGCAGCATGACAATAGAGGCGGCGGCGCAAAAACTAAATTTATCCGCGCATTTAAAAGTGGCTTTGCAGCTTTTATGGGCCGAGCTGGCCCAGGCCAAATACGCGCCGCCCGCCGCCGGCGCGCCGCCAAACGCCGACGCCGCGCAAAAGACTTTGGCCATAATTTCCCAGATAGAAAGCGAGGTAAAATGAAACGCCTTCTTGCCATAATTTTACTGGCCCTGCCCGCCTTATGCCCCGCGCAAACCGCGCCGGAGCTTTATGACCGGGGCGATTATCTCGGCGCGGCGGCGGCCTACGGCGCGCTGATAGAGCAAAGCCCCGGGCCAAACCCGTATCTTTACTATAACTTGGCCAACAGCTATTTTAAAGCGGGCGACAGCGATAAGGCTGTTGTTAACTACTATCGCGCTTTCCGGCTGCTGCCGCGCGGGCGGGAGATAAAAAACAATTTGGCTTTTGCCTTAAATTCCGCCGGCCAACGCCTGGCGCCCGAGGGCGTGCCGCAGGCCGCTTTTGATTTATACTATTTTTTCAGCGGCGCGGAGCTTAAGGGCTTAACGTGGCTGTTTGTGTGGCTTTTTGCTTTTTCTTTTGCGCTTTTGGTATTTACGCGCAAAAAAGATTTTGCCAAAAAAGCCGCCGCCGTTTGCCTGGCGGGCGCGTTTATCTTTGGACTTTGGCACGCGCTGCGCTGCGGCGCGGATAACGCCGCTTTAGCCGTAACCACCGCCGCGCGGGCCGAGGTCAGAAGCGGGCCGGGCGCCGCTTTCCCCGTGGGTTTAAGCGTGCCGCGCGCGCACATTTTGGTTGTCAGCGATAATAAAGACGATTGGGCCGAAGTATCTATACCGGGCCAAAACACGACGGGCTGGGTGCTTAAACAATCTATAGAGGAGATATAAAAATGTTTACCAAACAAGAAGCGCTGGAACTTGTTTCCGTAATAACCTGGGCCGGCGAAGCCTTAGGCCCGCAGATTAACGAACTTGCAAGCCGCATAACAAAAAGTTTAAAAGCGGGCGGCAAAGTTATTTTGATGGGCAACGGCGGCAGCGCCGGCGACGCGCAGCACATAGCCGCCGAGTTTGTGGGCAGATACAAAAAAGAGCGCAAAAGCTACCCCGCGCTGGCTTTAAATACAAATACTTCAACCATAACGGCGGTGGGCAATGATTACGGCTACGATGTAACCTTCTCCCGCCAGGTGGAGGGTTTTGCCAAAGAGGGGGATATTGTTATCGGCATTTCCACCTCCGGCAACAGCGCAAACGTATATAACGCCATGGAAGTTGCCAAACAAAAAGGCTGCTACACCGCGGCTTTGCTGGGCAAAGACGGCGGCGCGATAAAAGATATCGCGGATATGCCAATTATTGTAAAAAGCAACAACACGCCGCGCATACAGGAGTGCCATATTTTTATCGGACACACGCTTTGCGAGCTTGTGGACAAGGAGCTTGAATAATTATGAAAGTAGCCTTCGCCAGCGACCACGCCGGCTTTGACGCCAAACAAAT
>JAISVV010000025.1 GCA_031271365.1 Elusimicrobiota bacterium
AGTTTGTATATTTTACTGCGCGGCGACGCTTGCCTTAAGTTTGCGGGCTTCTTCCAGCTGGCGTTCAAGCTCGGCTATTTTGATGTCCACGGCGGCTTTTGCGCGCTCCTGCTCGGCGGCTTCCTGTTCGGCGGTTTTAACGGCTTGCCTGCGGGCCTCGGCGGCTTGGGCGGCTTGGGCGGCTTGCGCGGCAAGGTCTTGGGCGTTATTTTTGGTAAGCAGTTTTATAAGGCTTTTATCGTTTAAATTAAGGGCGTAAGTTAAGGCCGAGTTGCCGTTTGCGTCCGCGCGGTTAACGTCCGCGCCGGCTTTGATTAAAGCTGACGCCGCGTTTTTATCTTTATTTATAACCGCCATCATAAGCGGCGTAATCGCGCTTGAACCGGACGGCGCGTCCAAATCCGCCTTACCCTCAATTAAAGCGCGCAGGGTAAAGATATCTTTATTTTCTACGGCTAAAAACAGCGGCGTGCGGCCCAAAAGGTCCGGCGTGTTGAGGTTGGCGCCTTTTTGCGCCAGCGTTTTTACCAGGCGGTCGTTGCGGTTGTAGACGGCGTACAAAAGCGCGTTAAGGCCCGCATTATTTTTTATCTCAAGGTTAACGTAGGGGGCGGCGGCCAAAATTTGGGCTGTTTTTAAGTGATTGCCTTTTGCCGCGTGCGTCAGCGCGCTCATGCCCAGGTCGTCTTTGAGGTTTGGGTCGGCGCCGTATTCCAGAAGCAGGTTTACCACATCGTCCCTGCCGTTGGCGCCGGCGGTCATCAGCGCGGTAAGATTATATTTTGCCGGCAAATTTACTTTTGCGCCTTTTTGCAAAAGCATTCTTACGCCCTCAACTCCGGTGTGCTGGCCGGCCAATACCAGCGGGGTAAAGGTTTCGTCGTTAGGCTCGTTTGGGTCTACGTGCGAGAAAAGCAAAATATTTATTCTGTGCTCGTCGTTATTTTTAACGGCGCGCGTAAGGGAAGTGTCGTAAAGATAAGTGTACTGCGGTTTTGTTTTGTCGGCGGCTTCCTGCCCCATGGCGTAACCGCGCGGCGGCGCCTCCTGCGCGGCGGCGGGCAGCGCAAAGCAGGCCAGCGTTAAGAAAATGGTAAATTTTTTAATCATAAAAATCTCCTTATAAGAGCGCTTTTATACATTATATAATAAAGCCCCGTTATTTCTGCGGGGCTTTATTTTATTTTTCGTTGGAGGTTTGGCAGTTTATGCAGTATCTGGCAAAGGGCAGCGCCAGTATCCTTTTTTTAGGTATGTGGCAGCGGCAGTATTCGCACGTGCCGTAAATGCCTTTGGCTATGCGGCGCAAAGCGGCTTCTATTTGGTCCAGCCTTTCCTGCGCGTTGCCGTTAAGTTCAAAAAGCACTTCTTTATCAAGGCTTTGCGAGGCCAAATCGGCGTCGTCGCCGACTTCGGCTTCCGGCATTTCGGTTTCCTTTTTGGTTTTGATGCGGTTTAGGGTTTCCTCCCGCATTTGGCGTAAAGTTTTTTCTATCTCTTTAACTTCGGCGGGGGTTAGGGCGTCCTCACGCGCGCAGGCGGCGGCTTTTTTTACGGGCGTATGCACGTTATGGGCTTTAGGTTTTGGCAAAAGCGGCCTTTTTTCTACCTTAAGTTTGGGGGCGGTTTTGGCTTTAGCCGGCGCTTTTTTTGTTTTTACCGCTGCGGCTTTGGCCTTGGTCTTCGGCGCGGGTTTTTTAGCTTTAATTTTTTTCATAGACACCTCTTTCTAAACGGCTATGGCCGCTTGCGTATTGCTTAGACTAACATATTTAAATCCAATATTCAAGTGACAGGGCCGCTTTCAATTAAGCGGCCCTGCCCAGAACGTTCAGCGGGGGTAAGGCCGAAGCGTTCTGCGGGGATAAATCTTGTAACGACTAAAACAATATAGCTAAATTAGCGGCAAAAATGCAAGCCTTTTTTTAGGCGCGCAAAAATGCTACCTTATCATATATGAACATTGCCCTTACCGCTGTTGTGTGCTTTTTAGCCGGCGTTTTTATCGGCCGGCGCTTTTTTGCCGACACTAAAGATTTGGAAATTAAAACCGGCATCCTCGAGGCCGAAAAGAAAAAGCTTGAAGCCATGCACGCCGAGCAAAAGGCCTACTTTGACGCCATACAAAGCAAAGCGGGCGATATGTTCAACAGCCTCGCCAGCAATTTATTGGATAAAAAAACCCAAAACCTTACGCTGGAAAACCAAAAAATTTTAAACCCGCTGGCCCAAAACATAGAGCAGTTTAAGGCCGAGATAAAAAAACTAAGCGAGCAAACCACCGACAAAACCGCCCGCCTTGAAACCCAGCTTACAAGTATGCAAACGCTAAACCAAAACCTGGCCAAAGAGGCCGGCGCCTTAACGCAGGCTTTGCAAAATAAAAAAGCGCAGGGCAATTTTGGCGAGATGATTTTAGAAGACGTTTTGCAGGCCGGCGGCCTTAAAGAAGGCTTGCATTATCTAAAGCAGCCCGCTTTTACCAACGACGCGCAAGCCGCGCGCCTGCCCGATTTTATCATCAATCTGCCCGATGAGCGGCGCGTTATAATAGATTCAAAAATGTCTTTAACGGATTACACCAAATGGGTAAACGAAACCGACGAAGCCCAAAAGCCCAGGCACCTTAAAAACCACATTGCCGCCGTTAAGGCAAACATTGCAAAGCTCTCGGGCAAAGAGTATCAAAAAATGCTTAAAGACAACAGCCTGGATTTTGCTTTAATGTTTATCCCCATAGAATACGCCTACATGGCCGCTTTAGAGGGGGAGAAGGACCTTGCCTCCTTTGCCGCCAGCGCGCGGGTGGGCATTGTGACGGCGTCTTCTTTAATGCCGGTAATAAGCATTATAGAAGGCCTTTGGCGGCTGGAGCGCACCAACAAAAGTATGCAGGAAATTATTAAAGTAGGCGAAGATATGCACAAAAAGGTGGCCGCCTTTTTGTCCGATATGGAAAGCCTGGGCAAAAGTTTATCGGCGGGCCACAATCATTATAATAACGCCATGACAAAACTTGCCGGCCGCGGCAGCATTTTAAGCAAAGCGCGCGACCTTGAGGAACTTGGCATAAAAACCGCAAAAAAACTGCCCTCGGCGCAGGATTTGCCCGCCTTAAACGCGCCGCAGGGGCCGCAGCCGCATGATGAGCCGTAAATTTATAAAATACCTGCTTGTAGGCGCGCTTAACACGGCTTTTGGCTACGGCGTTTTTGCTTTGCTTATAAGCCTTGGCTTCGGCG
>JAISVV010000089.1 GCA_031271365.1 Elusimicrobiota bacterium
GACGCCGACGGCCTGGTGGTAATGATTGACGAAAAACTGGGGTTAAAGCGCACGTTTAGCTCTCTGTGCATGGACGGCTCTTATTATACCGACGGCAGATACAGCGAAAGTGAAAGCGAACTTAAGCGAAGAAAAATTATAGAAAATTTAAAAGTGGAGCCAATATAACATGGGCGGCGTAATAGGAATATCAAACAATTCAGACGCGGCGGGCATGGCGCAGGCGGGGCTTTTATCACTGCAGCACCGCGGGCAGGAAAGCTTTGGCCTTGCGGTTTACGACGATAAAAATAAAAACTTCGGCCTTTACCGCACTTCAGGCCTTGTGATGACGTCGCTGGCCGAGCTTGACGCGCGCCGCTTCGGCGGCAAATATGCCGTCGGCCATGTGCGCTATCCCACTTCGGGCAAAAAAACTGGGCTCTTAGACGCGCAGCCTTTTGTCTTTGATACCTGGCGCGGCGAAGTGTCCATTGCCTTAAGCGGCAATATTATAAATAAAGAGCCTATTTTAAAACAAATGCGCAGGCGCGGCGCGATATTGCAGCACTCGTCCGAAACGGAGCTTATCGTCCACCTGCTGGCCCAGCAAAAAGGCCCGTTGTTGCCCGCTTTAAACAAAACGCTTAAGCAGATAGAAGGCGGCTTTGCGGCCGTTATGCTGGCCGGCCCCGCGCTGCTTGCTTTTAGGGACCCGCACGGCATACGCCCGCTTGTTTTGGGCAAAGCCGGCGGCGCGTATATAGTAGCTTCCGAAAGTTCTGCAATAGAAGTTATGGGCGGCAAATATCTGCGCGATATTGAGCCCGCCGAAATTTTGCTGATAGAAAACGGCAAGCTAACTTCCTCTTTTTACACCAAGCCGAAAGCGCGGCAAAACTGCATTTTTGAGCAGGTTTATTTATCTCGGCCCGATACCGTTATCCGCGGGCGCAGCGTTTCCACCGCGCGTATGGAAATGGGCCGCCTGCTGGCTAAGCAGATGAAAGACATTAAAGCCGATATTGTGGTGCCGGTGCCAGATTCGGGCCTGTTTGCCGCTTTGGGCTTTGCCAAAGAAAGCGGCTTGCCTTTTGAAATGGGTTTGGTGCGCAACCATTACATGGGCCGCTCGTTTATAAAAAGCGCGCAGGCTGTGCGCGACATGGTTGTTAAACTTAAACTTTTGCCTATTGCCGATATCGTGCGCGGCCGGCGCATTGTGCTTATAGACGATTCTTTGGTGCGCGGCACAACGTCGCGCAAGCTGATAAAGGTGCTGCGCTTCTGCGGCGCGAAAGAGGTGCACTTTGCCGTTACCAGCCCGCCTATTGTCGCGCCCTGCTTTTACGGCATAAACACGCCCAGTAAAAAGGAGCTTATAGCCTGCACGCACACGCACGCGCAGATTTTAAAAGAGCTCGGGGCCGACAGCGTTAATTTTATTACCATTAAAAACGCGGCTAAAGCCTGCGGCGGCAGGGAAGGCCCGGGCGGGTATTGCCAGTCGTGCTTTACGGGCAGGTATATTTACAAAATTTCAAAGGCCACGCTGGAGTCAAGATGAAAGTTTTGATAATCGGCTCCGGCGGGCGCGAGCACGCCTTAGCCTGGAAGCTGGCCCAAAGCTCCGGCGCGGAGGTTGTTTTTACGTCGGTAGCCGCGGCGGCGGGCGGCAATGTAAAGTTAAATCTTTTTGATATGTCCGCGCCGGATAAAGCGCTGGCTTTTTGTAAAGATAACGCCGTAGGTTTGGTTGTAATCGGGCCCGAGGCTCCGCTTGAGCAAGGCCTTGCCGACGCCCTGCGCAAAGGCGGCTTAAAAGTTTTCGGCCCGGGCCGCGCGGGCGCAAAGCTGGAGTGGAGTAAAGACTACAGCAAAGCCTTTATGCAAAAATTTAATATACCCACGGCGGCCTACAAAAGTTTTACCGAAGCCGCCGCCGCGCTTGAGTATATAAAAACTATTGATATGCCCGCCGTAGTTAAGGCCGACGGGCTTGCCGCCGGCAAAGGCGTAATAATCTGCCAGACTAAAGAAGAGGCTGCCTCCGCCGTTTTAGATTTAATGCAAAAACAAGCCTTCGGCGCGGCCGGCGCAAAAGTTGTGATAGAAGAATTTTTAGAAGGCCGCGAAGCCAGTATTATGGCTTTTGTAGACGGCGATAACTACAAACTGCTGCCCATAAGCCGCGACCATAAACGGCTTTTAGACGGCGATAAAGGCCCCAACACCGGCGGCATGGGCGTCTACAGCCCCGTGCCCGATATAGAGGAGTTGGATTTAGAGTTTATAGCCGCCAATATTTTTGATAATGTTATTGTAGGCCTAAAGGCCGAGAAAATTGATTTTTGCGGCCTTCTATACGCCGGCATAATGAAAGGCCCGCGCGGCATAAACGTGCTTGAGTTTAACACAAGATTCGGCGACCCGGAAACCCAAACCATTTTGCCGCTGATAGAGCAGGATTTGCTTGATGTTATGCTGGCCTGCGCGGATAAACGGCTTAACGATATAGATGTTACCGCGCGCGCGCAATCAGGCGTCTGCGTAACATTAGCCGGCGGCGATTACCCAAAAACATCAAGCAAAGGCGTACAAATTTTGGGGCTGGAAAATGTTAAAGAC
>JAISVV010000098.1 GCA_031271365.1 Elusimicrobiota bacterium
TAAGCTGCTGGCGGAAAATTTGGAAAAATTTAAAGATAATTTTTACAAAAGCGCGCCGGTTTTTGACTCCGTCGAAAAAGTTTTAAACGTGCAGCTTTTTGACCTGCTTGCCGCCGTAAAGCGCGCGTTTGAACGCCTGGAAGAGGCCGAAAACGCCGATTTACTGAAGATAGAAGAGTTCCCGATAGAAAAAAAGATGGATAAAATCGTGGCTTTGCTCACCGAGCGCCCCTGGGTTTTATTAGACGACATTTTTAGGGGGGAGACAAAAAAGCGCGGCGTTATAACCTGTTTTATGGCCGCATTGGAACTTTTAAAAATAGGCATGATTTACGCCCGCCAGGACGCGCAGGAAGGCGAAATCCGCGTCTACCTGAACCCTGATATGAAAAACGCCGATTACAAAAAACTTTTACTTAATCCCGACCAGCAGCCCAAGGAGCAACAAGATGGAAAATAACGAAGCGCCGCCGCAAAAAGAAACCGCGCAAACCGCGGCGGAAGAACTTTTAAGCAAAGAAGATTTTAAGCGCATCATAGAAAACCTGCTTTTTATCACCGACAGGCCGCTGTCGCCGGCAAAACTTTCGCAAACGGCGCAGGTGCACAACGCCGCCTTAACGCGCGAGATTATCCGCGAGCTGCAGCAGGATTACGCCAACACCGGCCGCGCCATACAAATTGTGGAGCTCGGCGGCGGCTTTCAGATGGCTACCAAGCCCGAATACGGCCGCTGGGTGCGCGCCTTGTTTAACGAAAAGAATACAACCAAACTTTCCGCCGCCGCGCTGGAAACCTTGGCCATTATCGCCTACAAACAGCCGGTAACGCGCGCGGAGATAGAGGCTATCCGCGGCGTGGATATCGTGGCGCCTTTGGAAAAAATTATGGAGCGCGGCCTGGCCCGCGTTGTCGGCAAACGCGATACGCCCGGCAAACCCATGGTTTACGGCACCACGGAGGAGTTTTTAAGGCTCTTTGGCCTAAACAAATTAAGCGAGCTGCCCGAGATAGAAACCTTTGCGGGCAAAGGTTTAAAAGATATCCAGAGCGACCTGCCCTTTACCGAGCCGCTTGCCCCCATAGGCGGCAACATTATCCCGCTTACCGAGGAAGAATCTTTAGAGTTTAACTACCGCCCAAGCGCGCGCGAGGAGCAAATTTTTGAAGAAGAGCCCGCCCCGCAGCCGGGGCCGAAACAAGAAGCGCCCAAAGAAGACGAAGAAATAACAACCGGCCGCGCGGAGGAAGTGATAAGCGGCGGTATGGCCGGAAATATAAAAGAAATTGACTCCTAAGAGGTATTCATGAATATAGTTTTAGCGGCAAGCGAGGCTTTCCCTTTTTGTAAAACCGGCGGTTTGGCCGACGTTGTCGGCGCGCTGACGCAGGATTTCAGCCGCGTTAAAGGCGCAAAAGCGGTGTTGTTTTTGCCGCATTACAGAAATATTAAAAAAACCTCTTCTTTAAAGTCGGTGCCGGGCTCGTTTTGGGTGCCTGTGGGCACGCGGCTTGAGAGCGCAAAAATATCGTACCTCAAATGGGGCAATGCCCTGGTTTTCTTTATAGAAAACGCAAAATATTTTGACCGGGCCGAACTTTACTTTGACAAAAACGGCGACTACGGCGACAATGACGAGCGGTTTATCTTCTACTCCCGCGCCGTTTTAGAGGCTTGCAAATTTATCGGCCTGCGCCCCGATATCATCCACGCGCACGACTGGCAGGCCGGCCTGATACCGGCTTATTTAAGCACCGTCTATAAAACAGACGCTTTTTTTACCAAAACGCGCTGTATGTATACGCTGCACAATATCGCTTATCAGGGCTATTATCCTAAGGACACATTTTTAAAAGCCGGTTTTTACCCGGCGGATTTTACGTCCGATAAATTTGAATACTGGGGCGGCATAAGCTACCTTAAAGCAGGCATAGTGTTTGCCGATATGGTAAACACCGTAAGCCCCACCTACGCAAAGGAACTTTTAAACGGCCAAAACAGCTTTGGCATGGAGGGCGTTTTACGCGGGCGCGGCAAAGATTTTTTGGGCATAATAAACGGCATAGACCTTGACGTGTGGGACCCGCAGGCCGACAACCTTATAGCCATGGGTTATGACGACGAATTTTTAAGAGGCAAAACCGTCAACAAAACCGCTTTGCAGGAAGAAACCGGCCTTGCCAAAGAGGAAGATACCCCGCTTGTTGGTATGGTAAGCCGCCTGGCTTATCAAAAGGGCGTTGATTTGGTTGCAAATATAATAGAGCAATTTGCCGGCCGGGCGCAGTTTGTGGTGCAAGGCAAAGGCGACCCTAAGGCAGAGGAAGTTTTTAGGCGTTTAGCCTATTTATACCCCAAAACTCTGGTTTTTAAACCCGAGCTTGACGAAACCCTGGCCCATAAAATATACGCCGCGAGCGATATCTTTTTAATGCCCTCGCGCTTTGAGCCCTGCGGTTTAAGCCAAATGATAGCCATGCGCTACGGCGCGCCGCCGGTGGTGGCGCAAACCGGCGGGCTTTTAGACACGGTTAAGCCCTACGGCGGCCCTTCAAGCGCGGAGGCAACCGGCTTTTACATGGACACCTTAGACGCGCAGGGCCTTGCCGGCGCTTTGGAGCGCGCGCTTTTGGCCTACGAAGATAAAAAAACCTGGAGGGCGCTTATAGCCAATGCGATGGCGGGCAACTTTTCCTGGGAAAACTCTTCCAAGCAATATATTAAATGCTTTAACGACATTATTAAAAGAGGCCCTAAATGGTAGAGAGAACGGCGGGCAAGCGCAGGGTTTTTTTATTTGCGCTGGCTTTGGCTTTTATTTTACAGATTGTTTTATTCGCGCACGCGCAGTTTGGCGCGGCGCGCGCGCTTATCATGCGGGATTTTAGGGTGGCTGTCGTCTTAGGTGCGGCCGATGCTCCGCGCGCAGGGGATTTTTTGGCCGCCCTGCAGGCCCTGCGCGGCGTTGAAATCGCCGCCGAGGCTGACCCTAAAGCCGCCCTGTCCAAGGCCGGCGCGGGCAATTTACTCGCCGATTTAAGCCCGGATTTGCTGCCGCGTTTTTACGAGGTTCGCCTTAGCGCCGCCGCCGCAAAAAACCCCGCGGGCTGGGTTAAAAATACTTTAAACGCCGCCGGTTTTGACGCGCGGGCCTATTATAAAGAAGGCCCTGCGGCGGCGGCTGACTATTTACGCCTTGCGCTGCGGTTTGTAAATGTGTTTCTTGCTTTTGCGGCTTTGGCTTTTGTTTCCTTCGGGTTTTTTGTGGAGGCGTACTATATAAGCCCCACTTCTTTTAAAACGCGCTTTGGCGCGCTTTTTGCGGCTTTGCTGGCTTACGCCGTTTCTCTGGCCGCGCTTTATGTTTTGATAACGCCGCTTAATAATATTTACCCGGTTTTTGCGTATCATCTTTCGCCCGCGGCGCAAGCCGGCGCGGTTATAATCTGCGCGCTTACGGGCTGGACTTTGGCCAAATGGAAAAGGTTTTAATTTTAGTTTTCGCCGCTTTTTTGCTTGCCGCGCCCGCCCTGGCGGACACGCGGCGGGATTTGGCCGCGCTGGAGCGTCAGGCCAAAGAAAAAGAAAAGCAGCTGCAGCAATTAAAAAAACAGCAGGACAGCCTGGCAAAAGAACTTAACGCCTTAACGCAAAAGGAGCGCGCCGCGCTGCAGCAAAGCCGCAAACTTGCCGGTGATATAGAAGTTTTTAAAACCCAAAGCGACGCCGCTTCTGCGCACAGAAAACAAGCGGGGGAAACCCTGCCGGCATGGCAAAAAGCCATGGCCAAAGATATTGAAGTTTACATAGCCGGCCTTATAGCGCGGCCAAATTATTTTAACGACAGCCCCGCGCAAAGTTTAATGATGCTGTCGCTGCTGCAAACGCAGGCGGCCTTTGCCGGCCTGCTTGAAGACGACTTAAAAAACACGCAGGCAGTTTTGCAGCGTATAGACACGCAAAGCAGCCGCCTTTCGGCCCGCCAAAGCGCGCTGGAAAAACAAAGGCAGACTTTGCAGGGCAGCTACCAAAAAACCAAACAGGATTTGGACGCCGCCAAAGAACGCGCCGCCAAGGCCGAAAGAGAGCTTAAAGATTTAAAAGAAAGCGCGCAAAAGATGCAAAGCATTTTAAAAGAAGCCGAGGCCAAACGCCAAAAAGCCGCAAAACAAGCGGGCGCGGCGGCAAGTAAAGCGGTTATAGGTATAAGCCGCAACAGCCTGCCCTGGCCGGTTGAAGGCAAAATTATAAGCAAGTTTGGCCGCGAGTATCAGGCGCAGCTTAAAACATGGATTTTTAGAGACGGCGTTAAAATAGCCGCGCCTGCGGGAACAGGCGTTGAAAGCGTTAAAGAAGGTAAAGTTATTTTTGCCGGGGATTTCCGCTCCTACGGCAATGTGGTGATAATAGACCATAAGGGCGGTTTCTTTACTATTTACGGCTTTTTAAGCGCGATAAGGGTAATTGAAGGGCAGGACGTTACGGCGGGCCAGGTGGTCGGCCTGTCGGGCATAGACAGCCAGGGCGCGGCCATGGGCAGCGGGCGGGGCGCGGTTTATTTTGAAATCCGCGTGGGCACCACGGCGGAAGACCCTATGATTTGGCTAGAGCCCGCAGGCTAGATTAACCGGCCGGTTAATTTACGCAGGCAGGCTGCAGAAAAATAAAAAGGAAACCATATGAAAAAAAAGGTTAATAAATACATTGTCTTTGCGATAGGGGCGTTTTTCCTGGGCAGTTTGTTCCCGACGGCGTACTCGGGCGTGGACACGGGGTTAGAGCAGCTTAAGGTGCTCGTAGACGTTATGCAGCGCGTGCAGGAAAACTATGTTGAAGAAACCCAGCCCTCGGGCCTTATTACCGGCGCCATGCAGGGGATGGTAGGCACTTTGGACGAGTTCTCCGAATACATCACCCCGGAAGAAATGCGCCGCATGCGGGAAGATACCCGCGGCGAATTTGGCGGCGTTGGCCTTAAACTTGTTATGCCCTCAAGGGGTGTTTTGCTGGTTACCACGCCCATGCCGGATACGCCTTCTTATAAAGCCGGCATAGAGCCGGGCGACATAATCTTGAAAATAGACGGCAAAGCCGTGGCGGATATGCAGCACAGCGAAGCCGTTGATTTACTGCGCGGCGCGGTGGGCAAAAGCGTTAAAGTGGAAATAGAGCGCAAAGACGCCAAAACCGGTAAAACCATAAACAAAACCTTCAGCTTAAAGCGCGAAAATATTGTGCCGCAGGTTGTTTACTCTAAAATGCTTGAGGATAAAATAGGCTACGTATATGTTACGGATTTTTCCGGCCATACCATGGCGGATTTTGAAAAGGCTTTGGAAACCCTTAAAAAACAGGGTATGCAGGCGCTTATCGTAGACTTGCGTTTTAACCCCGGCGGGCTTTTAAGCAGCGCGGTGGAAATGGCAAAACTATTTATAGGCGATAATCAAATGATAGTTTACACCAAGGGCCGCAAAGAAGAGTTTTATAAAGAGTACAGAAGCGGCGCAAAAGCCAAATACGCCGATTTACCCGTGGCCATATTGGTTAACGAGGGCTCCGCCTCGGGCAGCGAGATTGTGGCCGGCGCGTTTCAGGATTATCAGCGCGGCGTTTTACTGGGGTCTTTAACCTTTGGCAAGGGCAGCGTGCAGCAGGTAATAGGTTTGCCTAACGAGGGCGGCTTGCGCATAACCGTGGCCAAATATTATACGCCGCAAGGCAGGAGCATACACAAAAACTTCAAAGCGCAGAACCCTAACTCCACCGGCGGCATTGTGCCCGATATCTCCGTGCCTTTTGACGTGCAAAATGCGCGTAAAGCCACTTTTTATACCACTAATCTTATTTACTCGCCCTCCAAAAAAACCATTGTGCCAGACGGCGCGCCCGTAGAGGACCCTGTTTTAAACCGCGCGCTGGAAATACTTAAAGCCCGCGGCGTGCTGGCCAGCTTAAAGCCGCAGCCGCAGGAAGCGCGGTAAAATGGATTTTTACCTGCTTGCCATAGAAACTACGTGCGATGAAACCTCCGCCGCGCTTTTTAAAAACGGCCGCGAGCTGGTAAGCAACGTAGTCTACAGCCAGGTAGATATACACAAAAAATACCGCGGCGTTGTGCCCGAGCTTGCAAGCCGCGCCCACGCGGCTAAAATAGCCGGCGTTATCAAAGAAGCGCTGGGCAAACATAAACCCGATTATATAGCTTTTGCCAACGGCCCGGGCCTGCCAGGCGGGCTTTTGGTCGGCCGCGTGGCGGCGGAAACTTTAGCCATGTTTTACGGCGCGCCGATTATAGGCGTTAACCACCTTGAAGGCCACCTTTTCGCCTGCGAATTTGACGGCGATAAGGGCCTAAAGGCCCTTGATTTTCCGCTCATTAGCCTTATAGTATCTGGTGGGCACACCGAGCTTTGGCTGGTTAAAGACTGCGGGCGCTATAAACTTTTAGGCAAAACGCGCGACGACGCCGCCGGGGAGGCTTTTGATAAAGTGGCCAAACTTTTGGGCCTTGGCTATCCCGGCGGGCCGGAAGTTTCCCGCAGGGCTTTGGAGGGCAAAGCGGATAAAATAAATTTCCCGCGGCCGTACATGAACGGGACTTTTGAATTTTCTTTCAGCGGCCTTAAGACGGCGGTAAGTTATTATCTGCAAGGCAATAAAAACGCCGATAAGGCCGATGTTTGCGCCGCTTTCCAGGCCGCGGTGGTGGATACGCTGGTTAAAAAAACTATGGACGCGGCTAAAAAGTTTAAAGTAAAAAATATAGCCGTAGGCGGCGGCGTGGCGGCAAACGCGGCTTTGCGCGCGCGTATGCGGGAGGCCGCTTTAAAAGACGGCGTAAACGTAAGGTTTGCCCCGCGCGCTTTGGCCGGCGACAATGCCGCTATGATAGCGCTTTGCGCGTACAAAAAAATAAAAGGCGCAAAGCGAAAAGACGACAATATAAAAATAAAGCCGGATATGATGTTAAAAAACTGGGGTGCTTAATGATTTTTTGGATGATGCCCGACAGCGCCGCAAAAACGCAGGAAGTGATGCAGGGCTTTCTTGCGCCGTTTAAAAAACTTAACCCGGATATCGACGTGCAGATTAAAGTTATCAACCGCCGCACGCTGTGGGCCGAAATTTTTACGCTTAAACGCCGCGCCGGGCGGGAAGAGCGCCCCGATTTAATAGCCATACCCCACTACTGGACGGAACTTTTAACCCACATGGGCGCCATAGTTAACTTGACCGAACTGGATAAAACCCTGCGCGTAGATAACTGCCTGGACCCGCTTAAACCGCAATCGTACAAAAAAGGCAGCGCGGACGTGTATTCCTACCCCTGGTGGATGGACGTTACCGCCCTGCATTACAGAGAAGACCACCTAAAACTAATCTGCGCCGACCCGGCGGCCAAACTTTCCACCTGGCAGGGTATGCTGGAAGCGTGCGAAAGCCTTAAAGAACATTTTGGCACAACCGGCTACTACCCCGTGCAAAACAGCGATTGGCGGGGCACTTTGTCCAACCGCTCGGTTTTGCCAAATCTGTGGAGCCGCGGCGCCTGCCTTATGGACAAAGAAGGCGCGCAAAGCGGCTTTAACGGCAAGGAATTTACAGAAGGCCTGCAAGATTACCTGCAGCTTGCTTTAAAAAATTATATGCCCGTACTTAAAGAGCGCGGCTCTTTGGGCGTAGCCGCTTTGGGTAAAAGCAGTATTGTTATGACGCGGCGCATGGGCGCGGCCGTTTTGGGCGCCCAGGACGCGCCCGTGCAAACCATAGGCGTACCCAGAACCGGCGCAAAAGAGGTTAATTATTTAGGCGGGGTAAGCCTGGCGGTTGTAAGCGGCGGCGCGCAAACGCAGGCTGCACACAAACTTTTAAAATGGCTTATATCGCCCGGGGCGCAGCTTAAATACGCGGCTTTGGCGGGCGTTTTCCCGGCGGCGGAGGCCAGTTTCGAGCAGTTTTTGCTTGCCGCCCCGGCGCGCGTAAAAAACTATACCGGCATAATAGCCAACGGCATGGCGCTTGAGAGCCTCCTTTCCACCGGCACCGTCATGGAAGTGCTGGCCGCTTTGCTAAGCGACATCACCAGCGACATAGTGATGAACAAATACAGCGCCCTTGTGTTAAAAGAACGTATAAAAACCGCCGCCGCGGAAGTTGATAATATTTTAAATTTATACGGCAATTGATATGGATAATATAAAAAATACCGCGCTGTACGACTTTAGCCAAAGTCTGGACGGGCGTTTCACCGCCGCCGACGATATGCTGCCCCGCGCCCTGGAGCTTATGGCGGATTACCTTGCCGCCGACTGCGTTTTATTTTTTAACTGGAAAGAAGAAAATTCTATCATCTCCGAGCGGCTGCGCCGCCAGGGCGGCCAAACTTATTACCTGCAGGAAGATATTTTTGTTGACGTAAACTCGCCGGAAGTTATTAAATTTTTGCAGGACGGCGTTATGGACGCGCCCAGTTTGGATTATCCCGCGCTGTACGCCCTGGTAATTTGGCGCACGCCGGTAAATAGTTTAAAAACCTTGCAAAACGGCGGCGCCACAAAAAGCCGCTACGGCGTTTTGCGCATAGAACGCTATAAAAAAAATAAGCCCTTCACGCAGGAAGAACGCCGCCTTATCTTGGGCCTGTGCAGGGAGCTGTCCGTAAAAATGAGCATGGCCGAGGTGGACGGCTATAACGTCTCCCAGCTCAACCGCGCGGTTGCCTTAACCGAGCTGGCGCAGCTTTTTGCGACGTCAATACGCCTGTCGGACAGCCTGGAAGAAATTTTAAAAAGTTTGCAGCGCAGTTTTAATTTTAACCGCAGCTCTTTATATCTGGCCGACCCAAACAGCAATAAACTGCAAGAGGCTTTAAGCGTTGATTTATCGGGCAATGTCATAAAGCTGGATATAGACGAGAGCCTTTACAAACATTTTTCCACGGAATGCGGGGCGGAATTTAATATCTGCCCGATTATGGCTAAATCGGATATTTCCGTTACGCTGCCTTTAAAGCTGCAAAATAAAAACCTGGGCTGGCTGGTGTTTGATAATATTTTATCGCGCGTTGCAATCTCCCAGGAGGAGGTGTTTTCTTTAAAACAATTTTCCTCCCAGATTGCGCTGGCTATTGATAACGCGCGCTTGTTCGAGCAAGTACAGCAGCTTTCTAATTACGACGAGCTCACCCAGCTTTCGCTGCGCCGTTTTTTTAACGAGAATTTTGCGCAGGAGCTTTACCGCTCCAAGCGTTTTAATTTAACGTTTTCCCTTATAGTTTTAGATATAGATTATTTTAAAAGCATCAACGACGATTA
>JAISVV010000117.1 GCA_031271365.1 Elusimicrobiota bacterium
ACAGCAGCCGCCACGAGAGCCGCGTTATATGATAAAGCTTAAAACCCCGCTTACCATAAAAGATTTAGCCGCGCTTAAAGCCGGGCGGGAGGTTTTATTGACGGGCGAAATTTTTGCCATGCGCGACAGGGCGCATCAGGAGTTTTTAAAAGAAAAGACGCCGCCTTTAAACCTTAAAAACCAAATTATCTATTATATGGGCCCAAGCCCGGCGCGGCCCGGGCGGCCCGTTGGCGCGTGCGGGCCCACAACCAGCGCGCGTATGGATAAATATACGCCGCAAATATTAACAAAAACGGGTATAATTGGTATCATAGGTAAAGGCGCGCGCGCGGCGCGCGCGTACGAAAGTATGCGCGGTAAAGCCGTGTATTTTATAACTTACGGCGGTTTGGGCGCTTTGCTTGCCAAAAGCGTGCGGGAGTGCAAGCCGGTTTTATATCCGCGTTTTGGCGCGGAGGCTGTTTTTAAATTAAGAGTAAAAGATATGCCGCTTATAGTCGCGGCGGATTTAAAAGGAAATATTACCGGAGGCTTATGAAGAATCTTTTATTAGTGTTTGTTTTAATCCTTCTGGCGGGCTGCGCTACAAAAGAAGCGCAAACCGGGGACGACCCTTTTGCCGGGCAGCCTTACAACCGCTCTGTTAAAAGAGCGTACGAAAACCAGATGCGTTACTCCGTCTTTGCGCCTTTTATGTACGGCGACAGATTTATCGCCTACTACGCTTTGGCCGATAAACACAACGGCCCGGATAAAAACGGTTTATACGAAATTACTTTTAAAAACGGCCCGCAGGCCGGCAAAACCATAAAAACCGATAATGTAATACTTAAAACCACCCCCGCAAGCAGGAGCGATCTTAGAAAGGGCATGGTTGTTTTAGTTAACCACTGGGACCCTAAACGCCATGACGACAGCGCCCAAACCGATATGTGGCGCAAAGCCGTAGTGTATAATTTGGACCAGGCCGACAAAGGCCTGGTTATGCTGGAGTTCCCCTACGACAGCAATGATTTTATGGCTACTAAAGAAACCTATACCATACAAAACATACGCCTTATTTTAGAGCCTCAGGCGCGCGACCCGCGCACGTTTTTAAATTAAACATGAAACGTCTACTTTTAGCCGCGGCCGTTTTTATTTTAGCTTTGCCCGCAGTTGCGGCGCAGGCGGACACTTATTTAATAGACGCGCCCACGGCCGAAGTTATGCCGGTAAGAACGCTTGGCGTTAACGCGCGCGCTTACCGCGGCGGCGGGCTGCTGACGTCTTTTGATTTTGCGGTTGTAAACAGGTTTAGCTTGGGCGCCTCTATAGCCGCGGAGCACCTTATAGGCACCAATGAGCAGAGCATAAAAGTGCTGGTGCCCTCCCTGCAGGCAAGGGTGCGGTTTTTTGACGGCGGCGATATCCTGCCCGCCTTGGCCGCCGGCTTTGACAACCAGGGCTTTTTTTACGATAAAGAGCAAGACGAGTACCTGCACAAAGGCAAAGGTTTCTACCTTGTCGCCGGTAAAGAAATTTTTGCGCCGGGCCTGGTTTTAACCCCGGGCGTTAACGTAAGCGCGCAGGGTTTTGAGTTTTACGAGTTTGGCGGTTTTGTCGGCGCGGCGCTTAATGTGCGCGATATCGTAAATATAATGCTGGAGTGGGATAATATACGTTCCGTAAAAACCTCGCGCCTTAACGGCGGGCTGCGTTTTTATCTGCTTGACAATTTTGCCATGGATTTTGCCGTGCGTAATTTTAACCATAAAGCCGAACGCGTGGCCCAGCTTAGGTATACCATAAGCATTTAAGAGGTATTTAATATGGCGCAAGAGCAAGTAAAAAAGGTTCAGCGTAAAATAATTTTTATCAAACGCGGCGCGCAGCTTAGGTTTGTTGTTTTTGTGCTGCTGGCGGTGCTGTTCGGTATGTCTTTTGTCTTCTACGAGTTTATAAATTTAATGCAGGCGATTTTTGAGCGCCACCCCGTGCTTTTGCAGGTATTTTTTGAAGAGGGCTACAGCCTGCTTTTAATCTTCGGCGTTAAAATGGCGGTATGCTTTGCCATTTTGGTTTTGGTGACGGCGGTGCTTTCCAATAAAGTGGCCGGCCCGCTTTACAAGATAGAAATGACGTGCAAAAAAATAGCCGCCGGCGATTACAAAGCAAGGGCGTACCTCAGAAGCGGCGACGCCGCCGAAGATCTTGCCGGCGAGTTTAATAAAATGATGGACGTTTTAGAGCCTAAACTTGAAAGTAAAGAAAAAGGGGAAGGCCATGATTAAAAGAAGTTTTATTTTTATTTTTGTTTTATTTTTTGCAGCCGGCGCGTCAGCGCAGCAATACAGGCTGCGCTATTCCACCGGCGCCGACGAACCGATATCCTTAGAAAACGCCATAAGGCTTGCGCTGGAAAATAATTACGACCTGCTTTTAACCGAGCAGGACGTTATCATAGCCGAGCAGCGGGTAAAGGAAGCCAAATATTTGTATCTGCCGCAGCTTAGCCTAAACGCCAACGCCACCGCTTACAACCTTGATTACCCGGCCGTGCTGCCCGAAAATCTGGGCCTGCGTTTTTTAGATAAAACCAGCGGCACCGGCCATAAAAACGAAGATTTATTTTACGCCGTCGGCGTGCAGGCTACGCAGTATCTTTATACCGGCGGGCGCACCTCAAGTACCGTCAGCCTTGCAAACGCCACTTTAAAAGAAGCTCTAAGCCGCTACGAGGCGGTAAAATCTTCTATAATTTACCGGGCCAAAGAGGCGTTTTTTGAATATCTTTATTTGCAGCACAAAGAAGCCGTGGTAAAAGAAGCCTACGACAAAGCGCAAACGATTATCGGCCGCGCGCGCGAGGGCAAATGGCAGCAGGTTTTAGTTAAGGCCGAAATGGCCTCCTTAACCGAAGAAGCGGATAAAACCGCGCAGGAGGTTAACGCCGCGCATTTAAACCTTTTGGGCGTTTTAAATAAGGAACTTAACGCCAAGGTGTCTATCTCCGGCAGTTTTGAGTTTGAACCCCTGGACGTGGACCTGGAAAAAATAACCCTTTGGGCCATGGAATACCGCCCCGAGCTTAAAAGCGCGCTTTATAAGCTGGAGATGGATAATATCGCCGTCAACCTCTCTTTAGCCAAGCGCTACCCCGATATCCTGCTGGGCGTGGGTTACGACCGCCTTGGCCAGGACAGCCTGCGGGACGAGAACTTCCAGATAACCTTAGGTTTAAGCCTGCCTATAGGTTTTGACTACGCTACGCAGCTTAAACAAAAACGCGCCGAGCAGCGCCAAACCACCCTGCGCCGCGCCGCGATAGAAGACGCCATACGCCTGCAGGTGCGCAGCGCCTATAACAACCTTAGCTATTGGCAGGCGCAGGCGCAGGCAAGGCGCAAAGACTGGGAAGCTATAAGGGAAGATTTTAAAAATATAGACAAAAGCGGCCTTGCCGGCGAGGATGTGGTTAAAGCTTTTGAATATTATTACAAAACGGGGGTCGGGTATTTGGAAGCCGTAAAGCGGCATTTGCTCTGCGTGGCGGAACTGGAGCTGGCCGTGGGGCAGGATATCCGTAAATAAGCCGTCATGAAACGCCTTTTAATAATCGCGCTTGCCTTAGCTTTTTTGCCTTGCCGCTTATCCGCTGTAGACGATAAGCGGCAGGACGCTTTGCTGCGCGATTTTTTGTGGAGCGAGTTTATAAGCCTGCCCGCAGGCCAGCGGCCAAAGATAGGGCTTACGCTTTCCGCCGGCGGGGTGAGGGGGTTTTCGCACGTGGGCGCGATGCAGGTTTTAATAGAAAGCGGTTTGCCGGTGGATTATATTTCGGGCACTTCCATGGGGTGTATAATAGGGTCTTTTTACGCCTCGGGCATGCCTATAGAGCGTATGTGGGATTTTGTTAACAACCCGGAGTTATCCGTCCTGTCCAAAGATTTAAATGTTTTGGGTTTTTTAAAATTTTTGTTTGGCAATAAATTATTTTCTTCAGAAAATTTCGGGGATTTTATCTCAAAGGAAGTCGGCGGCGTTTTTTACGAAAACCTGCCCGTAAAGCTGGCTTGCGTTTCGGCCGATATTAAGACGGGGGAGCGCGTTGTTTTTGACAGCGGCCCGGTGGCCCGGGGCGTAAGGGCAAGCATGAATTTACCCGGCATCTTTGCGCCGGTGGAGTTCCGCCAGCGTTATTTGGTGGACGGCGGCGTGGTGGATTATATGCCCACGGCGCTTGTAAAAGACATGGGGGCCGACTGGGTTTTGGCCGTCTACGCGCTGCCGGATTACGCAAGAAGCGTGCCCAGCACAATACTGGGCTATGTGGTGCGCACCGGGGATATACGCGGCGCGCTTATTACCGAAAACTCAGAGCGCACGGCAAATTTTTTAATCGGCTCGCGCGTGGGAGATATTGACTTTAGGGATAAAACGCAGGCCGCGGTAGCGGCGGAAATCGGCCTGAAAACCGCCTACGAAGCTTTAGGCGACATGAAGGATAATTTGCTTTTGTTCAGCGTGGATTATGTTATTAAATAAAACTTTAATTTTATTTTTACTATTTGCTTTTGCCTGCCTGCCGCCGGCAAACGCTATCTTTGGCCTTGCCGGCCGCGCCGAGCAAAAAAAAATGCTTGCCGACGCAAGGGAGGCCAATGCCGCCGGCCAATATGCAAAAACCATTGATATCATGGAAGAGTTCTTTTTTAAAAACGCGCCCAAAAGGCGCGTAAAACGCGCTTATTTGCTTTTGGCCGGCGCGTACCGCCATGCGGGTATGTATGATAAACTGCTTTTGCGCCTTAACGAGGCGGCGGAGTTCTTCCCCGACGATGCGGAGATAAATTTGCAGCTGGCCGACGTCTATATGTACGGCAATTTGCCGGATAAAGCCGTTGCTTTGTACGAAAAAGTTTTAACGCTGGATAAAAAAAACGCGCCCGCGCGCCTTGCTTTGGCCCGGGCGTTTTTGGCGGAGGGCTCTTTTTTGCGCTCGTCGGTATATTTTGCGCAGTACGAGCAGATGGAAGAAGTTGAAGACGCAGCGGTTTACTACGATTACGCCCTGGCCCGCTTTAGCGCCAACGATTATCAAACCGCGCTGGATTTGGCGCAAAAAGCGCGCGCTTTGGGCACAAACGCGGATACAGAGTTGCTGATTGCCAAAATATGCCGCGCCATGGGCCACGGCGGGACGGCTTTTGAAACGCTGGCGCAGGCCGCGCAAAACTACCCGCAGCGCGAGGATATTTTTTTAACCCGCGCCTTGTGGCTTGCCTACGATAAAGAAACCGCCGCGCAGGCGCAGGAGCTGGCGGACGCCTATCTTATAGATAACCCGCAGGACCGCCTTGCCCTGTTTATCAAGGCCTATGCGCTCTATAACCAGGGTAAAGCCGGCGGGGCGAAAGCAAATTTAAAAACCATCGCCTCTTTTGAGGGCGATGGTTTTATAGATAAAATGGCCGCAAAACTGCAGGAAAAATTATAGATTTTTTGTTTTTATATTTTTAAAAGCCCTAAACATCATCATAGCAACGCCCGCCAAAGCGTAAAAACCGAAGAGTATAAAAATAACGTCC
>JAISVV010000138.1 GCA_031271365.1 Elusimicrobiota bacterium
ATAGGCGCGCTGTTTTCGTTGGAGATGCCTAAAGCCAGGGCCAAAATAAAAATAACAAAGCCCGCCGGCAGGCCGCCTTTTACAAAGTTTTTGCCCGCCGCCAAGGCCCGCAAAAGGCAAAGGTATAAAATAAAAAAAGCAAAAGCCCAGCTGTAGTTTGCCGCGCCGCATATCCAAAATAAAGTATTGTTGGGCGCGGCCACCGCCGTTACAGACAGCAGCGCAATAAGCCCGAATAAAGGCAAATCTTTTAAGTTTTTAAAATCCGCCCGGCGCGCGGCCACCACGTAAAAAATGCCCGATATTATGCCAAGCTGCACCAACGGGTTAAGTAAAACAAAAAGCCATTTGCCGGCGTAAAGTATAGCAAGCGACAGCAAAGACCCAACACGCGGGTGCAGGTTAAAAGCGGCGTTAAAGTACAGGTAAAAAACATCGCCTATGCTTTGGGGTATGTTGCGGTATTCGTCGCCGCCGTAGGGGTAAAGCGCGCTTAAAAGGGCGATAAAGCCGCAGTAAAACGCGGCCGCCAGCGCCCAGCTCAAAAGGGCTTTATTTTGCTTTGGTATCTGTTTCATCACGCGGCGGCGCTTCTTGGGAATTTGTCGGGAAAAGATGGCCCATGTTTAAAAGATTAATAAAACTAAAGGGCTTTTTGCCGTTATCGTGCGGCGCGCCGGCGGGTTCTTTATGTTTTCTGTGCGCTTTGGCGCCGGGCACTAAGTGGCGCACCATTTCTAATAAAAAGTTTTTTTCCTTAATCGTGCGCTTTGGCGCGCGCGGCGTTTGGGTTTGCATGGTATGCTGCTCTATTTCATGCTCGTCGGATAAGGCTTTGTCAAAAGCAAACCTCTGCTTGCTAAACAAACTGCGCCTGCCCGTTACAAGAAAACTTATTATGCAGGATACCGCCGCGTAAGGCGCAATGGAGGCGCCAAAAAGCTCTATGGCCATAACGCTTGCCGCCAAAGGCGTGTTGGCGACGCCGGCCAGTATGCTTACTATGCCCAAAGCGGCAAAGGTAACCGTATTGAGGCCCAGCATATCGGCAAAAAAGTAGCCTGCGTTTGCGCCGATAAACATAACCGGCGTAATCATGCCGCCCACGCCGCCGCCGGCAAAAGTTAAAGCAGTGGTAAGCATTTTAAATAAAAAGCCAAGGGTGTAGGCGCGGTCGCCGGCTAAGATGGCGTCTACGCGCTCCATGCCGAGGCCCAGGTAAACCGGCGATGCCAAAAGCCCCACGGCAATAAGCAAAGCCGAGGCTAAAAATATCTTCCAAAAAGTAGAAAACCGCAGCCCTATAAAGCGGAATAAAATTTTTGTAACCTTAATAACTTCCATAAATAAAAGCGACAAAAGCCCAAAAAACAAACCCGCCGCGACAACGGTTAAAAGAGAAGCGTCCAAATGCAGCGCGCCCACGACCATAGGGTGGTAAATATACTCCACCCCCATAAGCTGCGTTATCTGGTAAGAGGTTATCCCCGATATAAAAGCCGGAAACATAACCTCGTAAAACACCGTGCCGACGCTTAAAACCTCCAGCCCGAACAGCGCGCCGGATATCGGCACGCCGAACACGCCGGCAAAGCCCGCGCTTACGCCGCAAATCATCAGTTTACGCCGCTCAAAAACATTAAAAGAAAATATGCCCGAAAAGAAAGCCGCCAGCCCCGCGCCCACGTCCGCGCAAGGCGATTCCTTGCCCGCGCTGCCGCCGACGCCTATGGTAAGTATGGGTAAAAAAAACGCCTTTGCCGCAGATTTTAAAGAAACGGGCTTTAAATCATTAATGGCGGCGATAGCCTCGTTGGTGGAATAGCCCTTATCCCCCGGCGCCACTTTGCGCGCCAGATAATTTACCAAAGCAAGCCCGAAGGGCAGCGCCAAAAAATAATAGTGGTAAGAATTTGTAAAAGACAAAACGGAAGGCAGCAGCTTTAAAAACAGCCCGTTAAACACACCGACAACCGCCCCGATAAACGTAGAGGCTAAAAACCATTTAAAGATATTAAAAAAAGCTATTTTTCTTTTTAATTTACGCGCCATCAGCTAAATAAAATCATAAGGCCAAGGCCAAGGAAAACCACAGACAAAAGCACCTTTGCAATGCCCAGATTTTTTTTAAATAAATTATTTATCTTATCCGATTTTTGGCCGGCCGCGACAAAAGCAAACACGGCTAAAAGCGGCAGTATAAACATTACGTTATAAAGCAAAAGGAAAGCCCACGCCTTAAGCCGCAGGGCGGGCTCTTTCATGATTAAAACAATAGTCGGTATATAAACCTGGCCGGTGCAAACGGCTTCTATCAAAGAAACTATAAAGCCCACCGCCATGGAAGCCAAAACCAGCCGCGTTGCGCTTTTGCCTTCTTTGCCGCGCATAAAAAAGCCTATAACTTTATTGATGCGCGTTTTAAAGTTATCGGGCAGCCTCAGCAGCATGGCCTTGCCGTCTTTGGTTTTATTATAAATAATAAAATCGTACACGCTCAGGCCAAAGAACAAAAAGCAAACCGCGGCCGTAAAGCAATAAAAAATCTTTACCACCAAATGAAAGCCCTCTATAGCGTAAATAACGTTAAAAAGCCCCAGGCCTATAAGCACGTACGCCACAAACACCGCCAAACA
>JAISVV010000140.1 GCA_031271365.1 Elusimicrobiota bacterium
AGACGGCTTTGTAATAGGCGTCGCGCTTTCCAGTTTAAAAGGCTCGGATAACCAAAACTTAAATTTTGCCATACCCTCAAACTATCTGATGCGCCTTATGCTTGATAATAATTATACGCCCTATACGGAAAGTTCCGCCGCACAAGCCGCGCCGCAAATGCCGCAGGACAACCAATACCTTGACGCGGTGGCAAATCACTTTAAAAAATCCTGGAAGATATTAAAATACAGGATACTTAAGTTGAATCCTTAGGTAAATATTTAGTACAATATAGAAAATTAGAAGTCAGGTGAGATATCAATATGTCATATAAATGCGAAATTTGCGGTAAAAAACCCGTGGGCGGCAATTCTATCAGCCACTCCCACATGAAGACCAAAAGAACTTTTAAACCTAATTTGCATAAGCAAAAAATGGTGCTTGAAGGCAAAACCCAGACCGGGTATGTATGCTCAAAATGCATGAAAGCCGGCAAAGTGCAAAAGCCTTCCAAGTAGAAATTCAATAGACAAAATAAAACGCCCCGCCCAACAGCGGGGCGTTTCATTTTGCATACCCCATCCAATACCCAGCGGACCAGTGTACCGGGTTACTCGGTCCGTTTTTATTATTAATATTGTCGCTCTTATTTTTTACAATGCAATAAAATGCGCGCCCGGCGCGTTATAGTAGTGTGAAAGCTATGAACGATACCATAACCCTGCAAATTAAACCCAACGGCGCGCAGGACTTTGAAGCGCTGATAGAAAAGTATAAGGACGCGCTATACTCCTTTATCTTCTACAGCGTGCGCAGCGACGAAGGCGCGGCGGGGGATATCTTTCAGGACACGCTGCTAAAAGCCCTGGGCGATATGGGTAAATATAAAGAAGAAGGCAAATTTAAAGCCTGGCTGTTTACCATAGCCAGAAATAAAATTACGGACCACTTTAGAGCAAACGCCAAATTTGTGCAACTGCCGCAAGACGCGGACGCCGATATCTTTGCCGCCCCAAACAGCGCGCAAAACGAGGCGGAAAGCAATATATCTCTGCAGGAAATACAAGGCTTTATCGGCCGCCTGCCCAAAGAACAGCGGGAAGTTATTTTACTGAGACCTTATCTAAGTTTTAAAGAAATCGCCCAAACGCTGGGCTGCCCGCTGGGCACCGTGCTGGCCAGAATGAACCGCGGCATAAAAAAATTACAGCAATATATGGGAGAAGAATATGCAGCATAACGAGCAAACCGAAAATATGGCCCTTTTATACGCTTACGGCGAGCTTGAAAGCGCCTTGCAAGGCGCGTTTGAAAAACATTTAACCGGTTGTAAAGAATGCCAGGCTGTCCTGCGCGCCTGCGCCTTAACGTACGCGGCGCAGCCGGCGGCGGCCGCGCCAAAAATTGTTTTTGCGCCCGCGCAGGCCGGGCAAAAAACGCCGCCGTGGTATAAGGGCCTGTTTACCTTTAAAAAATTAGTGCCGGCCGGCGTTCTTGCGGCGGTATTGATTATCGTTTCAGCGGGGGCGCTGAAGTTTAGCGGGCCGCAAGCGCAGTATCTGTACCTGCAGGAAGACTTGTACACCGAAATCACCGACATAGAAGCTATGCTCGACGATATGGATGATTACTGGCCGTATTAAAAAGGAGAAGTAATATGAAAAGAGCGTTAATATTTGTTTTAGCCTTTGCTTTTGCGGGCGCCGTCGCTTTTGCCCAAAAAGCGAACGCCGGCAAAAAAGAAATGGCTCAAAACTTCAAAAAGATGAACGAGCTTGTACAAAAATACAATAAAGAAACCGACGCCAAAAAAAAGGACGCCGTTAAAGCCGACATCAAAAAACAGGTAGAACAAGGCTACGACAAACAAATTGCCTTTATGCAGCAGCGCCTAAAACAAAGCGAAGAGCGCCTTGCCGGCTTTAAAAAAGCCCTCGAGGAAAGACAAAAACCCGAAGCCAAAGCCAAACGCATAGACGAAATAACCGAGCGCATTTTAGCGCCCAAAACCGGCAAATGGAAAAAAGGCTTTAGAAAAGGCTGCAAAAAAGGTTTTAAGAGCTTTAAAAAAGGCGGCAAACAAGGGTTTAACAAACGCGGCGGTAAAAACCGGAAAAAATAAGATTTCTCCCTCCTCACAAGGGTGAAAAGGGCGGCCGGCAAAAGCTGGCCGCCTTTTTTGGGTTTAATATAATATAATATTTATATGTTTAAACATTTGAAAATTACCTTTATCGTCTTTGTCCTTTTACCTTGCGCCGGTATTTTGGCGGCGCAGTCTTTAAATATCCCGCCCGGCATGGGCGCCGGCCCCATAGACTACAGCGAATATTACGTAAACCCGCAGGAAGAGCGGCAGCCCGCCGGCGGCGCCCCCGCGCAAGAGGGCGATATAACCTCCCACGGCCCGTGGATGATTTGCGAAATTAAAACCCGTGGCCTTGTAAACATCAACAAAAAAACCATAACCAAAAATATCTCCGCCAGAGAAAGCAGATTGTACGAAAATTACCAAATACAAGACGACGTTAACTCCCTTATGGCTTTGGGCAATTTTGATAATGTGGAGATGGATATCTCCCTCTCGCCGGGCGCAAGGCGCGATAAAAGCGACGCGCAGGATAAAACCCTGCACCCCTGCCACGTTTTAACCGCCATAGTAACCGAAAAGCCGATATTTGAGGCAATTACCTACCAGGGCCGCAAAAAACTTTCCAAAAACGCCATACAAACGGCCATGTCTTTAAAACTTAAAGACCCTTTTAACCTGGCTAAACTTACCTCCGACATGGAAAGGATAAACGAAGCCTACGCCCAAAAAGGCTATATCAACGCCAAAGCCGCCTTTGTAACGGAAGAAGACCCCGATAAAAATATCGTCACCGCCGTTATAACCATAGACGAAGGCCAGCGGGTGCGCGTGGGCGAAGTTAACGTAGAAGGCCTGCAGGCATTACCTTTAAAAAAGTTTCTAAAGCAGTTGTCAAACAGGCCGGGCAAGGTTTACCGCGCCCAAAAACTGCCGGAAGACCACTATAAAGCCACTATCTACGCCCGCAACGAAGGCTACTACGACTTTAAAATAACCGATTTTACCAACCCGGAAAGCGAAGACAAAAGCCTTATAAACCTAAACTACTCCGTCCATGAAGGCCACCGCGTAAAATTTGGCGATACCGCCTACAGCGGCAACGCCGTCTACAGCGACGAGGAACTGGATAA
>JAISVV010000169.1 GCA_031271365.1 Elusimicrobiota bacterium
CGGCTCGGGGACGGGCTGCGGCGCGGCCGCGCCCGCCAATTGTTCGGCGTGCGACTGCCGTAAAACCGCCGCGCTTATTTTTTTGCAGATAAAATTATAAACCGCGCTTTCTTCCATAAATTTAATTTCTTTTTTTTGCGGGTGGATGTTTACGTCAAAATCCACGGGCGGCAGCTGCATAAATAAAATTACCGCCGGGTGCTTATCTTTTGCGCGGTACGGCTGATAGGCTTTGTATACGGCCTGCTGCAAGATTTTTGCCCCCACCGGCCGGCGGTTTATAAAGAAAAACTGGCTGTCGCGCGCGGCGATAAGTTTATCCGCCGGCGATACAAAAGCGCGCAGGCCGTATGTTTCGTCTTCGATATAAAGCAGCGTTTGCGCCAGGTCTTCGCCTAAAATTTTGGCTGTTCTTTTGCGCAGGCCCTCTTCCGTATTTTGCTGCGGCGGCAGATTGTAAACTTTTACGCCGTCAACCTTTACGTTAAAGGCAACCTCGGGGTTTGCCAGGGCGGCTTCTTCGGCGGCTTGCAGCAGATGCGCGCGCTCCACGGAGTCTGATTTTAAAAATTTAAGCCGCGCGGGCGTATTAAAAAATAAATCACGCGCTTCAACGGCGGTGCCCGCTATGGAGGGCGCTTTCGTCCGCGCGGTTATTTTACCGGCCTCGGCCGATATCTTTGCGCCGCTTTGCCCCCGCCTGCAGGAAGTTATGCTGACCTTGCTTATCGCCGCGACGGAAAACAAAGCCTCGCCGCGAAAGCCGAAAGTGTTTAAATTATTTAAATCTTCAAAATCATTTATCTTGCTTGTGGTATGGCGCAGGATAGTTTTTGGCAAATCCTCTTCCTCTATCCCTTTGCCGTTATCACTTACGCGTATCAGCGTTTTACCGGCTTTTTCTATGTCAATATTAACGATGTCCGCGCCCGCGTCAAGGCTGTTTTCTATCAGCTCTTTTAAAACGCCGGCGGGGCGTTCTATAACTTCGCCGGCGGCTATTTTGCTGGCGGTTTGCTTGTCTAAAAGTTTAATTTCGCTCACTCTAACCTCTTTTTCCAGGCGGCTATCAGCTGTAAAGCGGCCAGCGGGGTAAGTTTATCCAGTTCCGTAAGTTTAATTTCTTCCACTATCGGGCTTGAAAATAAGTCCGTGCCCCGCGCTTCTTTTTTATTTATGCCGGTGCTTTGCCGCTCGCCCAAATCTTTTAAAAGTTTGCGCGCGCGCAGCACGCAGCTTTTTGGCAGGCCGGCGATATCGGCAACGTGTATGCCGTAAGATTTATCGGCCGCGCCTTGTTTTATCTCAAAGAGAAAGTTCAGCTTCAGCTCGCCTTCTTCGGTTTTATATTCGCTGGCTTCCACGTGGTAGTTGCGGATTTTGGCGTATTTTTCTTCCAGCTCGGTAAGCTCAAAATAGTGGGTGGCAAATAAAACTTTAGGGCCCCGGCCGTGCGGCTTGTGCAAATGTTCGGCAATTGCCCATGCTATGGATATGCCGTCAAAGGTTGAGGTGCCGCGGCCCACTTCGTCAAGCAGCACCAAAGTTGCGTCCGTCGCGGCGGCAAGGATTTGGGCGGTTTCCGTCATCTCCACCATAAAAGTGCTTTGGCCCATGCTTAAAGCGTCCTGCGCGCCGATGCGCGTTAAAATTTTATCCGTAAGCGGTATTTGCGCGCTGCGCGCGGGCACAAAACTGCCGATTTGCGCTAAAATCGTTATCAGCGCGGTTTGTTTTAAATATACGCTTTTGCCGCCCATATTGGGGCCGGTGATAATCATTATCTGCGGCCCGTCCGCGCCGATGTAAATATCGTTTGGCACAAAACTGCCTGCGGGGATATTTTGCTCCACTATCGGGTGGCGGCCTTGCTCTATGTGTAAGGCGGCGGTTTTATCCGCAATTTGCGGGCGCACGTAACCGCCGTTTGCCGCGGCCTCGGCCAGCGCGTAAAGGCTGTCGGCGCGCGCTATATGCGCGGCAAATTGTTTTAAAACGCCAAGGCGTTCGTAGAGGTATTTTTTTATTTCTTCAAATAAAGCCAGCTCTATTTTCAGGCTGCTGTCCTGGGCGGATAGAATCTTTTTTTCCAGTTCTTTTAATTCTTCGGTTATAAAACGCTCGGCGTTGGTTAAGGTTTGTTTGCGCGTATAATCGTAGGGCACTTTGGAAACCTGGCTCTTGGAGACTTCTATATAATATCCAAAGACGGAGTTAAAGCCGACGCGCAGCGTAGAGATGCCGGTGCGCTCTTTTTCGCGCGCGGCGATTTCTTCCAGCTTTGCGCTGGCGTTATTTTTAAGGCCGCGCAGCTCGTCAAGCTCGGGGCTGTAGCCTTGTTTTATTATGCCGCCGTCGGAGAGGCGTATCGGCGGCGCGTCGGCAACGGCGTCAAAGAGTTTTTGGGAAACTTCTTTTAATACGTTTAAATTTGTTTCAAAAAACGCGGCAAAGCCGGGCAGCAGCGCGCCGCAGCTTTTAAACCAAACTTCAAATTTATCTATAAGCAGCAGGGATTTGCGCAGCCCAGCCAAATCGCGCGGGCCGGCGGAAGAGTTTGCAACGCGCGTCATAATGCGCTCTATGTCGCTGATTTCTTTTAGGATAAAGGCCAGCCGGTCTTTGGCGTGCTCTTGCGCGAGCAACCCGCCCACGGCGTTTTGGCGGCTTATAATTTCTTCTTTATCCAAAAGCGGGCGCAGCACCCAGTCTTTTAATAAGCGCGAGCCCATGGCCGTCTGCGCGTAATCCAAAAGCCCCCAAAGCGTGTTTTTGCGCCCGCCGAAATGGCTTTGCGCCAGCTCCAAGGTGTTAACGGCGTTTTGGTCAAGCTGCATAAAATCGGTTATTTCTTTGTAATAAGGGGCAAAATATTCTTTGAAACCTTTATTGACATAGGAGACGTATTTATGGCACGCAATTGCCGCTTTTAATGCGCCGGGGTAGGCGCGCAGCGCGCCGGGCCAGGTTGCGGGCATATCATCGCCGCCTGTAGCCGGCGGGGCGGAAAGCGTTATCTCGGCCGGCATCATAAGTTTGGCTTTTAGCTTTGCCTGCGCCTCGCGCGGGGCTAAAATCTCGGGCGGGTTAATGCCGCCTAAGACGGAAGAAAGGGCAATTAAATCCGCGTCGTCGTCATTTTGCGTAAGCCAAAAATGGCCGGTGGAGGCCTCCAGGCACGCCAGGCCCCAGCCTTTTGCGGTAATTTCTATGGAAACCAAATAATTTGAGTTTTTGGCGTCGAGCATATCGTCTTCAAGTATGGTGCCGGGCGTTATTACGCGCGTTACCGCGCGCTCGAAAAGTTTGGTTTTAGGGTCGGCCACGTTGGAGGTTTGCTCGCAGATAGCTACTTTGCGGCCGTGTTTTAAAAGTTTGGCGATGTAGCCGCCGGCGGAGTGGTAGGGCACGCCGCACATGTCTTCGCCGCCGCGGGCGGTTAGCGTAAGGCCCATAAGGCGGCTGCCTTCTTTGGCGTCGGGGCCGAACATCTCGTAAAAATCGCCCAGACGGAAGAAAAGCAATATACCGGGGTATTTGCTTTTGATGTCGTAGTATTGCTGCATTAGGGGCGTTTTGGCCATAATGTATTATATTTTATTTAGGAGGGGTCGGCAAAGGGGGGAGATTTTTTGTTTTTTTGCTCTTTGCGCGGGCGCGAATGCTTACACGTAAGACTTTCGGCAGGGAAGGTTTTCGGCTCATGACGCCGCCCGTCGAATGCCGAGAAACCTTCCCTGCCAGGATGGGGACGGCAACGGCAGGACAAGACAAAACACAATACAACACAACAGGACACGGCTTGGACGCGGCTCTGCGAGCGCGGTCTTATTAATAAAGTCATTGCGAGGACCGCCAGGGTCCGCGGCAATCTTCATATTAAAGTCTTACTGCAGAAAGAGGTAGATTGACGAGGGTTATGCGCCTAAAGGCGCATTATACGACGCCCTCGCAATGACCTTTGTGTATATATAAAACATTCGATTGACAAAACATTATGGACACAACACCGCATACACATATCCTCACTTGGTATAAAAATTGCGCCAAGGGGGCTTATGGTTGTTAGGGTATGGTTGTGAAGATGTCTTTGGCTTCTTTTAAGGTGGTGGCTCTTACCAGCTTTTCTCGCGCGGCGCTGGCGCCGTTAAAGCCGTTTATCCAAAAACCTACGGTTTTTTTGCTGCGGCTGACGCCTGTTTTTTCGCCGTAAAGTTTTACGTTTTCCTCTATCAGTTCAAGGTAAAGCGTAAGTTTTTCCTGCAAGGTTAAAGGCGCGGCCTCTTGGCCGGATAAGATTTGGGCGATATCGCGGAAGATATACGGGTTGCCTATAGCGGCGCGGCCTATCATAACGCCTTGGCAGCCGGCTTCAAACATGGCTTTGGCCTGCGCCGCGCCGGTTACGCCGCCGTTGCCTATAACCGGTATAGAGACCGCTTTGCAGCAAGCCTCCAGCGCGGCTAAATCGGGCGGGCCGCTGTGTACGTCCGCGGCGGCGCGCGCGTGTATGGTGACGGCGGTCGCGCCCGCGTCTTGCGCCGTTTTGGCCAAAAGCGGGCCTAAAATATCCGTGCGGTTTAAAGAAATCCTTGTTTTTAAGGTAACGGGCACTTTTACGCTTTTTACGGCGGCTTCTATAATCTCTTTTATTTTTTTTGGTTCTTTCATCAACACGCAGCCTGCGCCGGCTTTATTAACCTTTTTGACAGGGCAGCC
>JAISVV010000135.1 GCA_031271365.1 Elusimicrobiota bacterium
CTGCGGGCGCGCCGCGCCCTCTGTTGCCGCTATTGTGGACCCGGGGCGTAACTCGGTGCACAAATTCTTCTTCGGCAAAGGCGAGGTTTTGATACCCTCCTTTGCGGGGTTGGAAGCGGCGGTAAAAAAGTTCCCCAGGGCGGACGTGGTTATAAACTTTTCCTCCTTTAGAAGCGCGTACAAAACTTCTATGGAGGCTTTAAACGCCAAAACTATTAACACCGTCGTGGTCATCGCCGAAGGCGTGCCGGAGCGGCGCGCAAGGGAAATTGCGGCCTTAGCCAAAAAGCTGGATAAAATGGTTATCGGGCCTGCAACCGTCGGCGGCATTAAAGCCGGCTGCTTTAAAGTGGGCAACACGGCCGGCACCATTGATAATATTGTTGAAAGCAAACTTAACAGGCCCGGCAGCGTGGGGTTTGTGTCCAAATCGGGCGGGCTTTCTAACGAGTGCTACAATATTATCGCCCGCAATACCGACGGGCTGTACGAAGGCATTGCAATCGGGGGGGACGCTTTCCCCGGCAGCACGCTTTTGGACCATATATTAAGGTACGAAGCCATACCGCAGGTTAAAATGATAGCCACCCTAGGCGAGATAGGCGGCACCGAAGAGCTTAGAATTGTGGAAGCCCTTAAAGCGGGCAAAATTAAAAAACCGCTTGTAATTTGGGTTACCGGCACGTGCGCAAAGATGTTCCCCACGGGCGTGCAGTTTGGCCACGCGGGCGCAAAAGCCGACAACAGCCTTGAAACCGCCGACGCCAAAAACGAAGCGTTAAGGAAAGCCGGCGCGATAGTGCCCAGCTCCTTTGACGATTACGATAAAGCCGTGCGCCAAACGTACGAGAAACTTGTCAAAAAAGGCGCAATAAAACCCGCGGCCGAAGTTAAAGCCCCCGCTATGCCCGAAGATTTTGCCACGCTTTTAAAAGCCGGCAAGGTGCGCAAAGCAACTTCTTTTATCACCACTATTTCTAACGATAAAAAAGAAGAGCTTGAGTATAATAATATCAAGATAACCAAAGTTATCAAAGACGATATGGGCATAGGCGGCGTGATAGGGCTTTTGTGGTTTAAAAAGAACCTGCCCTCCTTTGCGCGCAAATACTTAGAGCTTGCCATTATGTTGACGGCGGACCACGGGCCCGCGGTATCCGGCGCGCATAACGCCATTGTAACGGCGCGCGCGGGCAAGGATATTATTTCCGCCTTGGTAAGCGGGTTGCTGACAATCGGCCCGCGCTTCGGCGGCGCTATTGACGGCGCGGCGCAAAACTTTAAGCGCGCTGTGGAAGCCGGCTTGACGCCCGAGCAGTTTGTGGCCGAAATGAAGGCCAAAAACACGCCGATACCGGGCATCGGCCACAAGGTAAAAAGTTTAACCAATCCCGATATGCGCGTGACGCTTTTAAAAGACTTTGTTAAAAAGAATTTTAAAACCACGCCCACCCTGGATATGGCCCTGGCCGTAGAGCAGCTTACCACGCAGAAGAAAGCCAACCTTATCTTAAACGTGGACGGCTGCATAGGCGTCTGCTTTGTGGACTTGTTAAAAAGCTGCAAAGAGTTCAGCAAAGAAGAGGCCGACCAGGTTATAGAATTGGGCTGCCTAAACGCGCTGTTTGTGGTGGCGCGCTCTATAGGCTTATTTGGCCACATCTTTGACCAGAAGAGATTGAAACAGGGCTTATACCGCGTTCCGTACGAGGATATAGCCTACATGACGGACAATTAGTTTAGCAGCCAACAAAAACACCCCGCTTTACTTCAAGCGGGGTGTTTTTATTGGCTTATGTAAATTCAAAATTTGCATAAGAAAGATAATATTAACACATTTTGCAGATTTGGTACCCGGTCCTAAATCTGCAAAATGCTGATAAACACTTGTAAAATTTTAAAATATTTGTAGAATATATAGGTAACGCCATCGGCTGTACGGCGTGTACGCCGGCCGAGGGTTTCGGTTATTTTTGTTTATATAAATACGGAGGGGAGATGGCTGACAAAATAAAAAAACGCAGTAAATTGGGCACATTTTTTAAAACCAATACTTTTAGAGTTATGCTTGGCGCCTTTATACTCTTTATGGCGATACCTTTCTTTTTTATGGAAGAAACGCCCGTGCCCCAGCGCGATGTTTACGGCAACGAGCCCGTAACCGCCAGCGAAAACCCGCTGTCTAAAATTTTAAACCGCGTCGGCGGTTTTTACGGCAAAGCCTTGCGCGGCGCGTATAACAAACTAACCGGCGCGGCGGCCAAACCCGCAAACCTTGTTGTCGGCGCGGACGGCCAGGTGTATATAATGGAAGAGGACGGCGCCATCTCCGTCGCGCCGGCCGATGTAGCGGCGGATTTTTTGGTGGCTTCGGCCGCAAGCCCCGTTAAAAAGCGCGATAATACCGCCAGCCTTATGCAAATGCCGGACGAATCCCAAGTGCGGGAGTTTGTGCGCATGGACGGCAAAACCTACGAAGTGCTAAAAGGCGCGGGGGGGGAAAAGTTTGTTTTAACCGATAAGGGCCCCGTCTCCTACGTGGATTTAATGAAGCAAACCGTATCGGAGGAGGATTTTGCCAAAGCCAAAAAAGCCGCCCCCAAACTTAGCGACCAGGATTTATTTATGGCCATGCAGTACCCCGGCGGCGTGCCGGCGTTTATTAAAACCTACGGCGCCGACGGCAGCGGCCTGTACAGCCGCCCGGGCGGCGGCAGCCCTGGTATGTTTGGCAAAAGCGGCGGCCAGTTTGGCAGCGGCGCCAGCATGTTTGGCCCCACCGGCGGCACCGCCGCGCCGCAGGATAGTTTAGTAGCCCGCTATAACGCGGCAAATGCGGCGTTTACCTCCGCCAGAGGCCAAGGCGTGGACGCCGCTAAACAGGCAGCCACGCAAGAAGTGATAAAAGAGATTGCAATAGCCTTTCCTAAGAGAGTTGTGGGGGAGAATCCGTTGGAGATTATGGCTGAAATTAATACACCTCCTGACACAAGCAATGTGATAGCGGATATTAATAATAATTCAAACTTTATAACCCCGGAAAATAAAGAAGCCAGAAAAAGAATTACAGAAGGACTTTTGGGAAAAGATTTTAATTTTAAGGGTGATGATTCCAAGAAGAAAGGAGAAAGCATAAATGACCCCTGGGTTTTCCCAAAAAATATTACTGAGAACACCCCATCCCAAGATATATTTTTTGCAAATCCGGTATTAGCTAATCAAGATGAAGACTTATGGGTTAAAGCTGATACTGCTTATAATAACGCTAAATCAGATTTTAAAAACGATAACACACCGTCGATATCTGTTGTGATAATAGATGGCATGGGTGAAAATGGCGATCTTTTTGCGCTTAGTTCTGAAAAGCAAACGCCTTACTTTGAGATAATTAAAAATATGTACAATGGTCGTGCAGAAAACCCTATTGAAAATATAGATGGCAAAATAACCTTGGATTGGCTTGTTGCGAACAAAGACACCGTAGTTACGGTTGTCTCGGACCCGAAATTGGCGGAAGCTATGAAAGACACTTTTTATGTCTCTCTGTGGGAAGATTTTTCCCCTGCTCCTGCGACTCTTACTAATGTTTATGAGCAATTGAGATATAACGGACTTGCCGTGGCAGCTAATACTGTCAAAGAAGCAGCAAAAACCAAAGCTGATAAGCAAACTGCGGAGATTAAAAAAGAAATAAAATCAAACACCGCACAATTAGTGTTTGACGCCGGTAAGGCAATGAAGAACATAGAAATATAATTTGTAACAAAAGGGCCTATTGTCAAATAGGCCCTTTTTCTATTGACATATAAGCTTACATTTGTTATATTTATTTCGAGGTAATTTATTATGTTTTTTGGCATCACACATTAAATACAGGAGGAGATATTAATATGCAGTTAAACAAATTGATATTACCCGTTTTTG
>JAISVV010000017.1 GCA_031271365.1 Elusimicrobiota bacterium
GGATATGGGGTTTTCCAGCCAGAAAACCTATGACCTGGAGGTTTGGTTCCCCTCTCAAAGAGGGTACAGGGAAATTTCTTCCTGCTCAAACTGCGGCGATTTCCAGGCGCGCCGCATGAACCTGCGCTTCAAGCGCGAGGGCGCCAAAGGCACGGAGCTTGCCCACACCTTAAACGGCAGCGGCCTTGCCGTGGGCCGCACCTTAGCGGCTGTGCTGGAAAATTATCAGCAGCAAGACGGCAGCGTATTAATACCAAATGCGCTGCGGCCCTATTTTGGCAAGGATAAAATAGAAAAAAATGCTTAATAAAGTTTTATTGTTTTTGGTTTTATCCCTGGCCTGCTGCCACGCCTTTGCCTACGATTTGCCGGAAGAATTTTTAAAAAAAACGGACCAAAGCGTAGAAGCCATTTATAACCTTGATTTTGATAAAGCCAACAAACATATAGAAGAACTGCTAGAACAAAGCCCCAACCACCCTATAGCGCTCTTTGGCCGCGTGATGATAGCCTGGAGCCGCTTTGAATATCAATACGAAAAGAGCGACCCCGCGCAAACCGAAATTTTTGAGCAAACAATAAAAGCCTCCGCCAAAGGCATAAGGGAATATCTGGAAAAAACGGGCCCCAGCGCGCAAGCCTATCTGGCCTTAGGCGGTGTTTACGGCGCAAAGGCGCGCTTTGACCTGGCCAACCACAATTATGTGCCGGCTTATTTTGCGGCGCGTAAAGGCATTAAATATATGGACCGCGCCCATACGCTTGACCCGCAAATGCACGACGCTCTTTTGGGGCAGGGCCTCTATCAATACTATACCGGCACTTTGCCCGCGGTTATAAAAGTTTTGGCAACGCTTGTAGCGCGCGGCAATGCCCAAAAGGGTATAGAGTATTTAAACCAAGTTAAAGATAACGGCCGCTTTGCCGCAGCCGCGGCCAAGCTTATTTTGGTGGAAATTTACCTCCAGAGCGACAAATACTACAACCCGCCGCTTGCCGCGCGCTATACCGCCGAAGTTATGCAAAAATATCCTACCAACCCGCTGTTCGGCTTTGTAGCCATAATAGCGCAGTACGAAAACAAAGAATACGATAAAGCCTTGCAGGCGGCCGGCGTTTTCCTAAGTAAAGTAAACAAAGAAAAAGGCTACGGCGATATCTACCTGGCCCGCGCCTATACAGCTATAGCCTCTATACAAATGGCGCAAGACAAGTTTGAAGAAGCCGTAAAAACATTAGAAAAAAGCCTTGAAGCCACCGCCCATCAACCCATGACAAGATGGAAATTATGGAATATTTTAAGATTAGCCCAAAGCCACGACGCGCTGCAAGAACGTCAGGAAGCGTTAAAATACTACAAACAAGTAATTGCCGAAAAACCCGCCTGGGGCATAGAAGATATAGCTAAACCATACCTAAAAAACCCCTTCACACCGCAAACCCCCGTAGGCTATATGTCGCCGCCATAAACAAAAAACCCCGGTATAATTTATACCGGCTAAAACGCTGGATATGCGGTGATTTGTCAGGACGTCTGGTGTAGGATACGTAGTATAAAGCCCGCTGTTTTGTTTTGTCTGCCCTGTTTTCCCTTAACATAAAGCCATTGCGCGGCCTGCAAGGCCGCGGCAGCCTTCCGCTTAAGCAGTAAAGCAAAAAAGGAAATTTACCGCGGCGTTTTGCGCCTTGCAATGGCTTTTATAAAATATGATTGTTACAAACCCAGCTCGCCCGCTATATCCTGCATGGCTTTTAAGGCAAGCTCGGCAAAATCAGGCAGGGGTATGCCCAGCTTTTCGCATTCCATAATGCAGTCGCGGTTTACCGAGGCGGCGAAGGCTTTGTCTTTCATCCTTTTGGTGATTGATTTGGCTTTTACCGAGGCCGCTTTTTTATCCGGATAAACTAAGGCTGTGGCGGTGATAAGGCCGGTGATGGTTTCGCCGGCGGCCAAGGCGTGGTCCAGCCGGGTGCTGCGCGGGCGCAGGCCGCAGGCTTCGTTGTGGGCTTCTATGGCCAAAATGGCTTCTTCCGGCAGAGCGCCGTTTATCAGCCCGCGCGCTTTTGCGCCGTGCGCTTTGGCGTCGGCGTTGGTAAGTTCTACGTCTATATCGTGCAGCAGGCCGGCGGCTTGCCAAAGTTCAATATCGGCGCCAAGCCTGCCGGCTAAAGCGGCCAGCACCGCGCCGGCGGCGGTGCTGTGCTTTATCATATTTTCGCTTTTAACGTGTTGTTTTAAAAGCGTTAAGGCTTGGTCTTTGTTCATTATTTAGCCTGCGCTTCCTGCGGGGGGCAAAGCTCGGCGGCGGCTTCGCCTTCTTTTTCGTCCTCTTTTACCACGGGAGCCACGCGGGCTATTTTATCGCCCTCGTCCAGTTTAACAAGGCGCACGCCTTGCGCGTTGCGGCCTACGGCGCGGATATCTTCGCAGCGTATTCTTATGGCCATGCCCTTTTCGGTTATAATCATAAGGTCTTTGCCTTCGTCAACCAGTTTTATGCCCACCACGGGGCCGTTGCGCTCGCTGGTTTTAATGGTGATTACGCCGCTGCCGCCGCGGTGCTGGGTGCGGTATTCGCCAAACTCGGTGCGTTTGCCGTAGCCGTTTTCGCAGACGGATAAAACGTCGGGCTGGGCGCCTTCGCGCGGGGCGTGTTCCATGCCCACTACGCTGTCGCCCTCGGCCATACGTATGCCTATTACGCCTTTTGCCGTGCGGCCCATGGGGCGCACCTGCTGCTCGTCAAACCTTATGGATTTGCCTTGCTTGGTGGCCACAACGATATCGCTTTTGCCGTTGGTAAGCTGCACGGACATTAAAACGTCGCCCTCTTCCAAACCTATAGCTATAATGCCGGTGCGGCGGATATTGGCAAACTCGGCCAGTTCGCAGCGTTTTATGGTGCCAAAGCGCGTGCACATGGTTAAGTAAGTTTCGCCGGAGTTTTTAGGGTCAAAGTCGCAAATCGCCACGGCGGAGGTTACCTTTTCCTCACCGGAGATTTGCAGCAGATTTACTATCGCTTTGCCTTTGCTGATGCGGCTGCCTTCGGGTATTTCGAAGGCTTTAAGCGCAAAGACGCGGCCGCGGTTTGTAAACATAAGTATAGTGGCGTGGCTGGAGGTTACGAACAGATGTTCTATAAAATCTTCCTCTTTGTTTTTGGCGCCGACTATGCCTTTGCCGCCGCGGTTTTGGCTTTTGTATGTATCAAGCGGTATGCGCTTGGCGTAGCCGTCGCTGGAGAGGGTGATAACCACTTCTTCTTCGTCGATTAAATCTTCTATCGCAAAGTCGGTGACGTCGGTGGAAATTTCTGTTTTACGCTCGTCGCCATATATCTTTTTAAGGTCGGTCAGCTCTTCTACGATGATATCCAAAACGCGCTGCTCGCTGCCTAAAATATCCTGCAGTTCTTTGATTAAGGCGCGCAGGTCTTTTTGCTCCTGCTCTATGGCGAGGCTGGAAAGCTGCGTAAGCTGGTGCAGGCGCATATCCAAAATAGCCTGGGTTTGCGCGTCGCTTAGTTTAAAGCGCGTCATTAATTTGGCTTTGGCTTCCGCCGCGTCTTTGGATTTGCGGATAATCGCTACCACTTCGTCCAAATTGGCAAGCGCTATCAGTAATCCGTCTAAGATATGCTCGCGCTTTAAGGC
>JAISVV010000057.1 GCA_031271365.1 Elusimicrobiota bacterium
GTTCCTCCACCGCCTTTAGGAAAAATTCTATCCAGCCTTGCCAATCATCATTTTGGGAAATGCCGGCAAGACGAGCATAATATTCTGTTCGATTCTTTTCAAAATACTCGCTGATATAAAACATTGGCCTTTGTAAGACCCCCGCAAGATATAGGTAAAGAGGAATTATCATGCGGCCTATCCTGCCGTTACCATCCATGAAAGGGTGGATAATTTCAAACTGAGCATGAATTATTGCTGCTTTAATAATTTTATTACCCGTGTTGTTTTGGATATAGTTTTCCCAGTTTTCTAAGTATTCTTGTATTAAAAAATGTTCGGGAGGAATATACGCGGCTTTTTCTATATCACAACCGCGCGGCCCTATAAAGACCTGTTCCTTTCTAAATTCCCCCGGCATGGACCTGGCGTCCCAATGCGCATTTTCCATCAGTCTTTTGTGCAACTCTTTTATCAGTGAGAGCGAAAAAGGGCGGCCTTCTTTTAAACAGCTTTCGGCTATTCTTAAAGATATCCTATAGTTTTGAAGACTTTGAATTTCTTTTTCTTTAAAACTATCGAACTTTGCGCCTGATTCATATTCAAGCACTTCACTCATTGTGGATTGCGTCCCTTCTATCCTTGAAGATAATTCAGCTTCTTTTCTTATCAAAGGAGAAAGAAGGATTTCAGGGTTTATTATCCCCTCAAGCAGGCCGTCGTATCTGTAAATATTGGACGAGGCTCCCTCGCAAAAAATAATTAACTTTTGCCAGTTAAGGTTTTCAATAGGAAGTTTTTTAGGAATAAAGGGCTTCATGAGGTCTCCTTTGGGTTGAAATATAGCATGAAAAAGGACTCCGACACCATAATGTCAGATAGTAGCATATCATACAATAAAATGCAAAATATTGTGCGATATATGCTTATCACACATTTTGTTGGAAGATATTGGCGTTATCTAAACAACAGCTTTATGGGTAGGGCCGCGATATTAAAAATGAGGCTTAAAAGCAGGCTGGCGTATTTGACGGCGTAAAATTTTACCGCGCCCAGGTTTTTCAGGTAAAGCGCGTCTTTTGCGGCGTTAAAGGCGCGCTCTTTTTGCAGCGTATCTTGCAAGGTGGCCATGGTTTGGCTTTCATTGTGCAGGCGCCAGCGCGTTAATTTTTGCGGCAGGTAGTTAAAGCGTGTTTTAAAGCATAGCTGGGTGTAAAGCCACCTGTCTGTCCAGGCGGGCAGGGGGGTGTTGTAATCCAGCCCCGCCAGGATATCGGTTTTGCACAACAGGCACGAAAACGTGGGCACCGGGCAAAAGGAAAACAGCGGGAAGACCAAATTGCCGTTGAACAGCCGCGTATACATAGCGGCGGCTTTAAAATACAGGCTTAACTTTTTAACGCGCGCCGGCGTGCCGAAAGGCTCCACAGCGTTGTAGAGAAGCGCGATATCCTTATTGCGCCGCAGCAAATCCAGCTTGATTTTTAGGTTGCCCGACTCCATTATATCATCTTGCTCCAAAAACGCCGCATAAGGCGTTTTTGCGCAGTTAAGCGCAGCTTTAATCGTCGCCGCCAAGCCTTTGTTGGCGTTGCCCGGGTGGGTTAAAACGCGCAGCTGCGGGTAGCTTTGCGCCAGTTGCAAACTGCCGTCGGAGGAGCCGTCGTCAAATACAATTATTTCCCGCGCGGGCGCGCTTTGGGCCAATGCGCTTTCTATTGCGGCTTGCAGGTGTTTTGCGCCGTTGAAGACGGGTATGATTATGGTTATTTCCATACGGCCCGCCGCAGGTTTTTAACGTCGCCCGAAACAAAGAGCGCAAGCCCGTTTAGGCAGACAAAAAACGCGCCGTTAATTAAAATTTTTACAAACACATTGCCTTGGTAAAACCCGAAAGCGTATTTTGCCGCCAAGGCGCAGGCCGCGCTCAGCGTCAAAAGTTTGGCGATATACAACAGGTGCCGCCCGTAGGCTGCGTAAGGCGCAAATTTTTTAAGCGTAAAAAAGTTAAGCAGCGTTAAAGCGGCGTACATGACCAAAAATACTTTGGCATAAGCAAACGCGCCGTATCTGCCGATGGCAAAAATAAAGACGGCTATAAAAATTAAGGCAAAAACAAAGTAACGCGGCGCAACTTCTTTAATAAGCCTCAGGGCGGCGTAAAAATTATTTAAATTATTGTGCAGCGAGATAAGCGGCACCGCCAAAATAAGCGGGCGCAAAAAGGCTGCGGTGTTTTGCGCGTCTTGCGCGCTAAAGCCGCCGCGCATAAAAAACATTTGGGCGATATCCGGGGCAAAGAAGGCCGTAAACACGCACACCGGCGCAAGGATAAAAGTTAAAACTTTATCGGCCCTCAGCAGGCTTTGGGCGGCCTCCCGCGGGTTTTGGGCCGCGCTTTGCGCGGTTATTTTTACCTTGGCCACATTGTTTACGCGCGATACAAAAATATCCAGCAGCCCGTCGGCAAGCGTGCGCGCGTAATTAAGCGCGCTTACAATGCCCGCCGCGGCGGCGGAAAGCATAAAAAGCGGCGCGCCCAGCAGCGCCGCCCAGGCGGCGGCGTTTGGCTGCATATACCAAAAGTTTTGCGCAAATTTTTTATCCGCGCGCGGCCAAAGCGGCTTAAAGTGCCAGCCGTCTTTGACGGCCAAAATAATAAGGCAGGCGGCAATGTGTATAAGGTAAGCAAGTATATAGCCCGCAAACATGGCCTCTAAACTTTTAAAAATAAGCAGCGCAAGCAGCGCAAGCAGCGTGTTAAGCGGGCTTAAAAAATAGATTTTAAAATGTTTATAACTTTCCGTTATGGAAACCAAAAAAGTCATCACAAAAAATGCGCCGAAATAGGCCGCGCCCAATGCGGCAAGCGCAAGGTTTTGGGCGATGTCGGCGGCGGTAAAAGAAGATATAGCACCCAACACCCGCGCGGGCCACAAAAAACAAACCGCCGTCAAAGCGGCGGCGGCAGCGGCGTAAATATACAAAAAAAAGTTGGCAAACCCCGCGGCTTGATAAGCGTTTTTTTGGCGCAAATGCATAAACTCGGGCACGACGACGCTTGTGTTTACGTTTTGCAGCCAGCCGTTTAACAAAGCGGCGGTAAGGATGAGGTAAAAATAAATATCCGTCTTCGCGCCGGCGCCAAAATAGAAAGCGACCAACAGGCCGCTTGCCAAAGAAAACAGCTTGCCGCCCGCAGCAAAGCCCACCGAATAAATTGCCCCCCGTTTATAACCCGTAGCCATATTTGATATTATATTAAAGATATGACAAAAGATTTCCAAAGCGTAATAGGCCTTGAAATACACGTGCAGCTTGCAAGCGCGTCTAAAATGTTTTGCGCCTGCCCCAGCGGCGCAAAAGCCGCGCTGCCGCCAAACGCCGCCCTGTGCCCCGTTTGCGCCGGCCACCCCGGCGCGCTGCCCGTTACCAACGCGCAGGCCGTGCGCCTTGCCGTCAAAGCGGGCCTTGGGCTTAACGCGCAGATTAACCGAACCTCGGTCTTCGCGCGCAAAAACTATTTTTACCCCGATTTGCCCAAAGGCTACCAAATTACACAGGACGATAAACCCATCTGCCAAGGCGGCTATATAGAAGTGCAAACCGAAGACGGGCAGAGCAAAAAAATCAACATCACCCGCGCGCACCTGGAAGAAGACGCCGGCAAAAGTATGCACGAAGGCGCAGCCAGCCTTGTAGATTTAAACCGCGCCGGCGTGCCGCTTTTAGAAATTGTGTCCGAGCCCGATATGCGCTCCGCCGCCGAGGCGTATAACTACCTTACGGGCCTAAAGAGCATAATGCAGTGGCTTGAAGTTTCAAACGCCGACATGGAAAAGGGCGAGCTGCGCGTTGACGTTAACCTTTCGCTGATGCCCAAAGGCGCGGCGGAATTTGGCACCAAGGTGGAGATAAAAAATTTAAACTCTTTTAAAGCCGTAAAAGACGCTATTAACTACGAGATAACCCGCCAAAGCGGCGTGCTGAAAGAAGGCGGCATAATCTTGCAGGAGACGCGCCTTTGGAACGAAGATAAAAACGCCACCGAGGTTATGCGCTCCAAAGAAACCGCCCGCGAGTACAGATACTTCCCCGAGCAGGATTTGCCGCCGCTGGTTTTATCCGCCGAATTTATAGAAGAAGTTAAAGCCGCGCTGCCGCCGCTGCCGGCGCAAAAGCGCGCGCAGTACGCGCGGGATTACAACCTATCCGCCTACGACGCCGGCGTGATGACTTTAAATAAAGACATCTGCGCTTATTTTGAAGCCGCCCTAAAAGCCGGCGCGCAGCCCAAAGCCGCCGTCAACTGGATAGCCACCGATATTTTAGGCAAACTTAACGCCGAAAATAAAGAAATAACCCAAAGCCCGCTGCCGCCGCAAGGCTTGGCCGCGCTTATAAAAGCGGTTGAAAGCGGTAAAATTTCCACCAAAATAGCAAAAGAAGTTTTTACAAACGCCTGGCAAAGCGGCAAAAGCGTGGAAGAGCTGCTTAAAAACACCGGCGGGCAAATCAGCGACGAGGGCCAATTAGAAGCCTGGGCCAAAGAAGCCATAGCGGATAACCCAAAAGCCGCCGCCGAGTTTAAAGCCGGCAACGCCAAAGCCATAGGCGCGCTGGTTGGCAATGTAATGAAAAAATCCCAAGGCAAGGCAAACCCCGCGGTATTAAATAAGATTATAAATAAACTGCTTGCTTAAGCCGCTCACCCCGTAATATTTATGGCAAATAAAAACACCCGCCTCTTGCGAAGCGGGTGTAAGTTATTCAACTCTCTAAGGAACTAGAATGGTTTAGAACGCGTATTTCAAGCCGACGTTGGTAATATTGCCATTGCCGACGTTGAAGCCGAAGCTGGTTGTTTTATCGCCGCCGGTTTTAGTATAGCCGACGCCGAGGCGCAAAACGTCAGAGGAGACAATTAAAGTAAGCCTGTCGCTCAACGCGTACTGAATATTGGGGAGTATACTAAAAGCAATGCTGTTGGTTTTGTCGCTGACGCCGTCAGTTTTTCTGTTGTCAAAACCGAGGTCGGCCCTGAGATAAACTTTGAACGGGCCCGGGTCTAAGACAGCCTTTTCGCCAAACACGTCAAAGCCGATGTCGGTGATTTTTGCGCTTGCGCCGCCGCCGGAAACTTTGCTGTAGCCGTACGACACGTTAAAACCGATGTTGGTGGTTTCGTTCAGGATGAAACCGACTTCGGGGGCAATTGAGAACGAGGTAGTTTTAACGTCAACGCCGGATACTTTGTTTTTGGCATAATCAAAACCGACTTGGCCGCCTAAGGTGAACCCCTGGGCGACGGCAGCTGTGGCAAATACGGCCACCGCAAATACTGCTAAGGCTAATTTTTTCATTTGCGTCTCCTTGTTTATAGTATATAACAATTAGTATTGTATAACTATTATATATTAGCATAACTTTGGCAAAAAATGCAACGAATTTTGTATCATATATTTGTGGGGCTTTAATCCGAAACCGGGTAGGCCCTTATTTTATCTGTTACGGACAACAATATGTATTTAAAAGCTTTGGAAATAATCGGGTTTAAATCTTTCGCCGATAAGGTGCGTCTTAATTTTGAGCCGGGCGTAAGCTGCATTGTTGGCCCCAACGGCTGCGGCAAAAGCAATGTAATAGACTCCGTGCGCTGGGCCATAGGAGAGATGAGCTGGAAGTCGCTGCGCTCGGGCTCTATGGTGGATATCATTTTTAACGGCACAAAGCAGCGCCCGCCCTTAAATATGGCGCAGGTTAATATGATTTTTGATAACGCCTCGCGCAAACTGCCCGTGGATTTCAGCGAGGTTACCGTATCGCGCAAAATTTACCGCAGCGGCGAGAGCGAATACTTTTTAAACCGCGTGCAATGCCGCCTTAAAGATATACGCGAGCTGTTTTTAGACACCGGCATCGGCG
>JAISVV010000091.1 GCA_031271365.1 Elusimicrobiota bacterium
GTTAAAAACCACCTCGCCGTAGGCGATTATGTTTTGGTAAGCGGCCATATGTTTTTAACCAAAACGCAGGAGAAGACGGCAAAAGCGGGCAGCGTTGAGCTGATATCAAAAGCCATACGCCCGCTGCCGGAAAAGTTCCACGGCATACAAGACACCGAAGTGCGCTTTAGAAACCGCCACCTGGATTTAATAGCCAACGAAGACGTGCGCGAAATTTTTGTAAAGCGCGCAAAAATAATCTCCTCCATACGCAAAACGCTGGACGCCAAAGGATATCTGGAAGTGGAAACCCCGACGTTAACCGCCTCCGCAGGCGGCGCTATTGCAAAGCCGTTTGAAACTTTCCATAACGCTTTAAAAATGCCGCTTTTTATGCGCATAGCTTTAGAGCTTTACCACAAAAGGCTGGTTATCGGCGGGCTGGAGCGCATTTACGAAATAGGCAAGATGTTCCGTAACGAAGGCATAGACACCACCCACAACCCCGAGTTTACCATGATGGAACTTTACCAGGCCTACGGCGACGTTAACACCATGGCCGATTTGTTTGAAGAGCTTTTGGGCAACGCCGCCGCCGCCATAGGCGCGGACAAGGTGACGTACCGCGGCATGGAAGTAAATTTAAGACCGCCTTATAAGCGCGTGTCCATACCGCAGGCGTGGCAGGAAACTTTTGGCGAGGATATCCACAACGTCTTAAACGGCAGGGAGTTTAAAAAAGACGCGCTTATCGCTTTAGCCAAAAAACACGGCGTGCGCTTTAAAGAGGACGAAGCCGCAAGCAAAATTTACGACGCTTTATTTGACGAGCGCATAGCCAATAAATACGCCGACCCTACCATAATGCTTGATTACCCCACGGCGGTGAGCCCCTTTTCCAAAACCAAACCCGGCGACCCGGAAATTGCCGAGCGTTTTGAAGCCTTTGTAGCCGGCGGGCAGGAGATTGCCAACGCCTACACCGAGCTTAACGACCCGGCCGACCAGCTTGCCCGCCTGCAGGACCAGGCCGCCCAAAAAGCCCAGGACAGCAAAAACGAAGACGCCGATATTTTGGACATGGATTACATTTACGCCATGGAGTCCGGCATGCCGCCCACCGGCGGCATGGGCATAGGCATAGACCGCGTTACAATGATGCTGACGGGGCAGGATTCGATAAGAGAGATAATACTCTTCCCGACGTTAAAAACGCAGAATTAATTGCACAAAAATAAAAAAGCCCCGCGCAAATGCGGGGCTTTTTTGTTATAGCGCAATCATCTAAAAAAACATAACGCAACTATCGCCGCGCCAAGCGCAAAGCGGTAGTAAACAAACGCGTCAAAACTGCGCGTTTGAATGTAGCGCATTAAAAACTTTATCACCAGCCAGCCGCCGAAGGCGGCCGCCAAAAAACCGCAAACAAACGCGGCGTTAACGTCGGCCATCGTCATATCTTTTAGCTTTAAAACAGCCGCGCCGGCGATAACGGGCATTGAAAGCAAAAACGAAATCCTTGCGCTTTCCCCGCGCCCGAAACCCAAAAGCAAAGCCGCCGTAATCGTAACGCCGGAGCGCGAAACGCCGGGCATTATCGCCAAAGCCTGCGCAAGGCCGATAAGCAGCATGGCGCCAAGCGTAAAAGTTTGCCTTTGCGCTTTGGAAATCTTATCCGCAAACATCAAAGCGGCGGCAAAAATTATAAGCATGGCGGCGATTAAAAGCGGGTTTCTAAAAACATTTTCCGCCGCGTCCTGCAAAAAGTAACCGGCAAGGGCGGCGGGCAGCGTGGCAAGGCCGATGTACCAAAAAAGCCGCCCCTCTTGCGTGCGCGGCGCGCTCAGGCCGGCTTTAAAAAGGGCAAGTAAATCGCGCCAAAAATAAGCGGCCACGGCAAGCAGCGTCGCCGCGTGCAGCGCGACGTCAAAGGCAAGGCCTTGGTACGGCAGGCGCGTAAAAAAAGAAAACAAAGCCAAATGCGCCGAGCTGGATATAGGCAAAAACTCGCCGGCGGCCTGCAGTAAGCCAAGTAAAGTTGCGGTTAGTATGCTCATATAAAAATTATAACTTAAATCATCATGGCGGCGGGCAGTTCCAACTGCCAGGGTGCTATTTTAAGCGGGCGCGCGTTAAGGCCAAGGTACATGCGCCGCTGCGGCGCGGGCCGCACAACCGGATAAAATTATATTTTTTAGCGCTTTCCATATTTTAGGTAAATTATATATTATTTAAATAATGAACCTTTTTACCGGCCACGCCGGCGCGCTTAAAGACGCTTTTTACGGCTTTATCAAAGAGCATAAAAAAAACCATTTTGATAAGGCGCTTGTCGTGCTGCCGGGCGGCAGGCTGCAAAGCGTTTTAAAGAGGGAGGCCGCGCAAAAGCTGGGCGTGATAGCAAATATTTATTTTACCGATTTTCTAAGCCTCGCGCTGGAGGTTAACGCCGCCGCCGGCGACGTAAAGCCGCTGCTGCCCGATACGTACCGGCAGGATTTTATCATCAAAAACATTTTACGGCGGCGCGGCGCGGCGCACGCGCGCGGGTACGTGCGCGCTTTAAAAGCCGCCTTGCGCGATTTAATTAACGCCCAGGTTACGCCGCAAATTTTACGCGATATCAAAGAAGAAAATTTTGACCCCGAAGCCAAAGAACAGCTTACGCAGCTGGCCGGCCTCTACGAAGATTACCTTGCGGCAATAAAAGACCCGCGGTTTAACACCTACGCCCAAACCCTCCAAAACGCCGCGCAGAACGCGGGGCAAAGCGCGTACTTAAAAAGTTTCGGGCACATAATTTTTTACGGGTTTTACGATT
>JAISVV010000100.1 GCA_031271365.1 Elusimicrobiota bacterium
CACGCAGGTAAAGCTGCCCGCCAAAATAGCCGACGGCGCCCGCGTTAAACTTAAAGGTTTGGGCAATAAATCGGCCCGCGGCGCGGGGGATTTGTATATAAACGTCAAAATTGCGCCCAGCCCTTATTTCAGGCTGGAGGGCAACGACATATACCACATTGCCGATATAACCCCCTGGACGGCCGCTTTAGGCGGCGCGGCGCAGGTTTTAATGCCGGGCGGCGGCAGCGTTAACATCAAAGTGCCGGCCGGCGCGCGCAGCGGCGCAAAGGTTAAGCTTAGCGGCAAAGGCCTTGGCAGCGGCGGAGATATGTACGTGCAGTTTATGATAAATAATCCTAAAAATCTAAACAAAACGCAAAGAGAACTTTTTGAAAAACTTGCGCTGGAAGAACATTGACGAGATTTGCCGTTAAAGCTTTTGTTGCTTTGGCTGTAACGGCTGCGCCGGAGACGATGTTTACGCCCGTATAAAAAAAGCGGCGGCCGGATATTTATTGCCCCGCCCGAGGGGGAAATAGTGAAAAATAAAAAAGCCTTTACCCTGATAGAATTGCTTGTGGTGGTGCTTATTATAGGCATATTGGCGGCCATAGCGCTGCCGCAATACCGCATTGCCGTAGAAAAAAGCCGCACGGCCGAGCTTTTGCTTATAGTAAAAAGCCTTGAAAGCCGGCTGCAGCGCATGGCCGAGGAAGGCCGGGGCGTGCCGGAAAATATGCACTTTAGCTTTAGCGGCGGCACGTGGAGCGGCGGCACATTTACCACGCGGCTTTACGCTTACGGCAATTTTACCTGCGCGGGCGATACCTGCTCCTTTGAGGTTAACACCCTGCCCGCCGGCCGCTACGGCGTAAAAGTTACGGCCGGGCCCGCGGGCGTTACAAAAGAGTGCTACACTTTTGGCGGCAGCCTGGGCGAAAATATATGCCAAAGTTTGGCAAATAACAATTACAGGCTTGTAGAAGGCGCGCTGTAGCAAAAGCGCGCTTATACCCGTTTAGACGTAAAAAACCCCCGTGTGTAAGCGGGGGTTTAGTTAGTTATTGACGCTATGGTCATCTACTACTCCGTCAGCGCTGCCCGGTCCGCTTCCCGAGGGGGGCTTTTTGTCATGCAGGGGTAACATTACCCGCTACCACAACACCCGCCTCAGACGCCGCTTGACAGCCGTAAGCATATTATATGAACGGGCCGCAAAAAAACAAGGGCCTAAAAAGGGCCTATATAAATGCTAAAATATCATCTGCATGACAAATAAAAACCTAGAGGTAAAACTATCTTTGGCGGGCCTTACCGGCATTGTTATAAGCTCTATGGTCGGCTCGGGCGTGTTTTCGCTGCCGCAGAATATGGCTTCGGGCGCGGGCGCCGGCGCGGTGCTGCTTGCCTGGATAATAACAATCGCGGGGATGTATTTTATTATGTCCGTGTTTCGCCTGCTTTCGGTTTTAAAGCCGCAAATAGTAACTGGCGTTTACGCTTACGCGCAGGACGGCTTTGGCAAAAAGGCAGGCTTTCTTACCCTATGGGGCTATTGGCTTAGCGCGGTGGTTGCAAATACGGGCTACGCGGTTATTTTGATGGAGAGTTTAAATTATTTCTTCCCGCCGTATTTTGCCGGCGGCAATAATTTAAATTCGCTTTTATTATCCTCCTGCATTATTTGGGGCTTCTTTTGGCTGGCTTCAAGGGGGATTAAAACGGCCGTTGCGGTAAACCTTATAGGCACGGTGTCAAAATTTGTGCCGCTGCTTATCTTTATAACGGCGTGCGCCGCCGCTTTTAAGCTAAGCCTTATCCTGCTCGAGGTTAAAAGCGTATTTAGCGGCAAAATCGCCGCTGCGGATTTACTGGCCCAGATTAAAAGCACCATGCTGATAACGCTTTGGTGTTTTATCGGGATAGAAACGGCTTTTGCCATCTCCGCCAGCGCGCGCAGCCAGGGCGAAGTTTCCAAAGCCACTTTTTTGGGTTTTTTGATTTCGGCCTCGGTGTACGTGCTTATATCGCTGCTCCCCTTCGGCGTTTTGCCAAGGGAGCGCCTGGCGGCCTTTGCAAACCCTTCCACCGCCGGCGTGCTGGAGGCGCTTATCGGCCATGCCGGCGGGGCTGTAATGGCTTTGGGGCTTATAGTGTCGGTTTTATTTTCGTGGCTGTCGTGGTTTATTATCTCGGCCGAGGTGCCCTTTGCCGCGGTTAAAAACGGGGCGGCGCTGCCGTCAAAATTTGCCGTGGTTAACAGGTTTGGCGCGCCGGTGGTTTCTTTGGCGGCGTCGGCTTTAATCTCGCAGATAATTATGGCTTTGGCCTTCTTTTCCGGGAAGGCGTGGGAAATGCTGGTAAGCGTAACCGGCGTTATGATTTTGCCTGTTTATCTTATAACGGCCGTTTATTTATTTAAGATAACTTCAAAAAAACGTTTTGCGCGCGCCGTCGCGGCGCTGGGGGCTGTATACTCGCTGTGGCTTTTATACGCGGCCGACTTAAAGTATCTGCTTATGGGTTTAATTCTTTTTTTACTTGGCGCGCCGGTATTTATTTTTGCCCTGCGCGAGCGTGGTAAATACAAAAACGCCCCGTAAAACAGGGCGTTTTCACGGCGCGTGATATTAAATTTATTCTCTGTCCCAGACGGCGGTATAGGCAAGCGTGGTAACGGCCAGAAACACCAGCAAAGAATAAGCCAGCCACCACATTTTATTGGCCCAGATAATTTCCACAAACAAAGCGTCGTAGACAAATTGCAGCAGCAGCCACACGGTGCAAAGCCATATAACTAAGGCGACAAACCTAAAGCACATATCCAGCACACCGCATATAAACCCTTTTTTAAAAGGGGCTTTTATAGAATGCATTAATTTTTCCATATTCAAATTCTAGTTTTCTATTTAAGGATTGTCAATCTTTATATAATGCTCTGCGGCGCGGCCGATAATAATAAAAAACGCAAGCCTTGTTTTTAAGCGCAAAATCTGTTTTGAAGATTAAGTTCCTTCTAGCGCAAAAATAGCCCTTACCGGCAAAAACGGCGCGCGCAAGAGTACGTTTTAAAAGCCTGCCCCGGCGCGTTTTTACTGATACCGCGCGACGAAGATTTTATAAAAGCCGTCGGCGTTGACGGCGTTTATTTAACGCAAAGGGGTCTTTTTAAAAAACAAAGTTAATCCGCGGCGGTTTTTAGTAGAATGTTCTTAATAAAATAATAACGGAGGACGTATGAAAAACGTATTTTTAATACTGGCCGCGGCTTTTGCTTTTTGCGCCTGCGCCAGCGCGCAGCAAGCCGTAAGCACCACCGATAACGCCGTGGACACTTCCACCGGCCGCTCGGCTAAAACAAGAAGCCAGGGCCAGGCCATAGTGGAAGAATATAACTCTTGGAAAGAGATTTTTAAATAATTAAAGGAGATACCCGAATAATGAAAAAGTTTACATTGTTTGCCGCTCTTTTTGTTTTTGCCGCGGCGGTTTGGGCGCAAAATATAACCCCGCAGGGCGCTATTGATAAAACGCCGCAGCGGCCCTCGGCGGAGCAGTTGACCGCAGCCAAGATGACCGACGACGGCTGGAAAGCTGTAGAAGATTATCAAAAAAATATAGAAAAAGTGCGCGCGGAAATAAGAAAAGTGGAAGAAAAACTTAATAAAGAACGCGAGGCCGCCGCGCGCAAAGACGCCAAAGCGGTTAAAGCCGGGGCCGACGCCAGGGCCAAGGAACTTACCGGCAAAACCACCGCGCAGCTGCAAAACATGAACGCCGCGCAGCAAGAGGCTTTTGGCAGGCAGTTAGCCAACGAGCGCATGGCCGGCATGGACAAGCAGCTTGCCGCCATGGGCGGCGGTATGGCTTTTAGCGGCGTAAATTCTTTGGAAGACCTTATGAAGCTTGAAGGCGCCGGCGAAGAAGAAATGATGAAAGCCATGGCCGGCAGCGACGGCACCTTCGGCGGCCTTACTCAGGCGGAAATGAAAGACCTGCAAAAAATAGAGAACAACAAAAAACTCTCCGACAAACAAAAAGAACAAGAAATAGAAAAATACATGAAGCAAGACCCCGACCGCGTAAAAAGAGTTGAAGCCTGGCAAAAGAAAAACGAGCCGCAGCTTAAAAAGATGGAAGCGGATAACGCCAAACAGCAGGCGCAAACGGACGCCATACTAAAGCAGCAGCAGGCCGTCAAAGCCATAGAAGACCAAATAAACGCAATACAAAAACGCTGGCAGGGCATAGACGATACCAACACAAAAGAGGCCGAAAAAGCGCTTGCCTCCATCAAAAAAGTATACGCCAAGTACGACCCGCAAATAAGAGCCATACCCATGAGCGGCGGCGAAGGCGGCGTCTTTGAAGGGGAGGTTTACACCCCCGAAGAACAAGCCAAACGCGACGCCCTTGATAAAACCGTCTATCTGGAAACTTATGCCATCTGGCGCGCTTATATAGAAGCGGCCTTAACGCGCGTTAAAGGCAAAATGGCCGATACCGCCAAACTGGACGAGCTTGCCGCCAAAAAAACAGAGATGAGCGGCCTTGACGCAACGTATAAGGCGCTGCTTTCTTCTAAGGGCGACAGCTCGGGCTACGGCGTGGCGCAGGAGTATCTTAACTTAGCCGCGCAAGTGGAAAATTTGCCCGCCGCGCAGCGCAATACTACGCCGGATTCCCTCGCCGCCGCGCGGGCCGCAGATAAACCCGCGGCCAAAACCGCGCCGGCAAAAAAAGCCGCTAAACCCGCCGCAAAAGAAGTAAAAGCCGAGGATGTAAAAGAAGGCGTAAAAAAAGGTTTAGGCGCGCTTAAATCATTGTTTTAAGTTTTGGTTTTAACATAAAAACCTCCCCCGTTTTGTTGCGCGGGGGAGGTTTTTTAAAGTTAAAAAAGGCGCCAAAAGACGCCTGAAAAATGTGTCACCGGGTGGACTTGAACCACCGACCTAGCGCTTATGAAACGCTCGCTCTAACCACCTGAGCTACGGTGACGTCTGTATTAATTATATCAAAAAACACAAAATCTTGTCCAATACGGCCCGCGCGGGTTTACAAAACTCCTGACATGTAGTACTATTCTTCTGTAGCGATTAGTTATTTTGCATGGAGGAAAACATGAAAAAGATAGTTTTGCTTGCGGCGTTTTGTGCTTTAACGCTGCCGGCCCTTGCCATAACCGCCACAGACCCGCTTTATATGCTGCCGCAGGGCGGCATGCTCTTAGACAGCGAGTTTGCCTATAACAGCAATTACCACGGCGGCGATAAAGATAAGTACTGGAACATTAAAGAAACGTTTAAGTACGGCATTACCGACGTGTGGGAGGTTTACGGCTCCTTGGGTTTGGGCAATATGAGCCTTGAAGGCCCCGGCCCCGACGGCGCCGGCCTTATAGACCCGGAGTTCGGCGTAAAGTACCGCGCCACAGATTCGGCCTTTGATGCGTTTAACGTGGATTTGAGCGCTTTCTTCGGGCCGTCTTTATTTGATTCGCCCATGAACGGCGATGACGGCGCCGCAAAAGGCACCACGGACTTTGGGTTTAAAGCCTTGCTTGGCACCAACGCCGGCCAATGGACTTACGGCGGCTACGCCGGCCTTGAGTTTGTCGGCAGCAGCGACGGCACAAAAAGCGCCACGGATATGCATTTAGGCGGCGTCGGCAAGTATTATATTGACGAGGTAAACTCCTTAGACGGCGACTTAAGCCTTAACCTGTACGGCAAACGCGTAGACGGCGGCGACAGCGATACTTCCGTTAAACTTATGGCGGGTTATTCGCGCGTGCTTAACGGGCAGCTTGACGTAAGCGGTTTCCTGGGTTTTGCCAGCCACAGCGCGCAGGGCGCAAAAGGCGAGGCTTTCCTGGGCGCCAGGTTACGCTGGAAAATATAAAGCGCAGTTATTTTTAACGCAAAAAACGCCCGCCTTTTAAGACGGGCGTTTTTGTGCGGCGTAAAATTTAGTTTTTTG
>JAISVV010000023.1 GCA_031271365.1 Elusimicrobiota bacterium
GGTTTCGGGGGGTTTATCTTCTTTTTTGGTTTTATTATATTTTTTAGGAAGGCGGTTTGTGAGGGAAAACGATAACACCCCCGCCGCCTTGCTTTTTAAAGCGGTTTCTAAAAGGGCTATTTCCAGTTTTAAATTAATTACTTTATCAAAAGCTTTTAAAAAAGTTTTATCTTTAAATAAAAAGCCGCAAAGCATACCGCGCGGCATGGAGCAAACTTCCAGCGCTTCGGCCAATGTTTCGCTGTTGGCAAGCGCTTCTAAAAATTGTTGTTTTATTACTTTTTGATTGGCGTCTTGGGTAGTTGTTTGGGGTATCATAGAGCTGTCTGTGTTTAGCAGGCGGCTCTATGGTCATTATAGCAAATTACGACGGGTAAGTAAAATTATTTCCTTACCGGGTAGGGCACGGCGCCCTTGGGCAGCGTTTCTTTGGTAAAAAGTTTTCCGTTCACTTCCGCGCGGGCGGCAAAAGGTTCTATGCTAAAAAGCGTGCCGTCTTTATCAAAAAGTTCCGCCCAGGTATAAATATCGGCGGGCCCGTCAAGCAAAAACGTATCGGTGATAATAAATTTTACCTCCCGCCCGTCGCTTAAAAGCAGCAAGGCGGCGGCGTGATAATCCCAGGCGGGGTAAGTTTTACCCCCGGGGGATTTAAAATTTTCGCCCTGCGCCGGCCTAAGCAAACCGCCGTTTTTATTGCGGCCCGATATCTGGTAAACGCGCATAATTTGCCAATTGTCGTATTTTGTTTTAATATCCCGGCAAACTTCGCGGCAGTAAAGATAGGTGCAAACGGCGCATTCTTCTTTAACGGGGCGGTAATATATTTTTTTGAAATTTTGCGATTTACCCGCAAGGCTGTTTGCCGCGTCCATGGCAAGCGTAACGTCTATATCTTTGTAAATATAGTACATGCCGTCCATCTTATTAAAAATTTTATTCCCGGCGGCTGCAAGCGCTTTCTTTAAATCCCCGGTTATTTCCTGCGCCTGCGCGGCGGCTTGCGGGGCATTGGCCAGGGTATAGATTATTAAATTTTCATCCGTTGCGCGGCGCAGCATTTCTATAAAAAACTCTTCCTCCCCGGCGCCGTTGTAAGAAAGCCTTAAATTACCCTCCGTCAAAGCCGCCGTCCGCGCGCTGATTTCTTTTTCATTCTTGTAGTAAAAATCGGCCAGGCCTTTTCTATCGGCGGGGTTGAGGGCGTAAACAGGGTCCAGGGCGCCAAGGTAACTTAAATCAAACGCCATGCGCCGCGCGCCGGCGGCCTGGCTTATGTGCATATTATAAAGATACGCGGCGAGGATTTTTATTTTTTCTTCTTTAGCCGCGCCCGATATCATATCAACAAGCGTCGTCCATACAGACGTTTCTTTTTTCTTCCCGGCCGAGGGGTCGGCAATCATAGTTTTAAAGCGCGCCGCGCTGCGCCATTGTGGGCCGTAGAAGGCCTCCATTTGCCGCCCCAGTTGTTCTTTAAAAGGGGGCGCAGGCCTAAAAGCCGTCTGCGCCGCGCACGGCGCGGCCAGTAAAATAAATGTAAAGACAAAATACATAAACTTTCTCATACTTTTAATTTTAACAGCTGTCTTTGCATCAGCCAAGGGGCATAAGGCCCAAGGCCCCCTGGGCCTTTATCGTCCAAAAGACCTATGTATAAAAAATAGTTTTTTGCTAAAATAGTTTATCGGTAAAATTTACAGGCAAGATATACAAAGAATGAATACTCTTAACTTTTCCAAAGCATTACCCGTGATGATATTGCTTGTCGCAATAGTGGATTCTTCTTTGCCCAGCTACAGGCTGGCCCTAAACACGCAAAGGGATATTGATACCTACTACGCCAATATCTCCATGAAAAAGAAGTTCACCGCCGCCGTTATCAAAGCGGCCCTCTGTTTTATACCCAAAAAAATCTTTACGCTGATAGAATAGAAATTCCGCCGCCGCCGCAAATTAAATACAGATATCCGCAAATATCCCTGTGGCTGTCTTTGTTTATTAAATTTATGCGGCGGTATTTTTATTTTTACGAAACAAAGCAAATATATAATTATAAGGAGCCTTAAAATGAACAAAACCATCAAAACAGCAGTATTTGCCGCCGCGGCGGTTTTCTTAACGGCGCAAGGCGCGCCGGCCTGCGCCAAATCCCCTGAGGGCGCGGCCTCAAAATCCGCCCCAACCGCTTTAACCGGCCGGGAAGGCAGAATTACCGAAAGCGGGTATTTCTTATATACGCAAATGCAGGGCGCCGCGGATAAAAAAGCCCTCAAAAAACAACAAAAGCAAATAGAAGAAGGCGCAGCGATAAACAAAAAGCTGGTAAACAAAGTACGCGCCAAAGCGCAGCAGCAGGAAGCCGCCGCAATAGAATACTGGCGCCTTGGCCGCGAAGGCAAAATGATGTCGCTGGGAGATGTTTTCAAAAAAAGGGAAGAGGGTAAAAAACCTCAAGCCCCGCAGCAAAAGGCCGACAAACCCGAAGCCGCCGCCGAACCCGCGCAGCAAACGCAAAAACCGCTGGACATCTGGTATCACGGCCGCGAAGGCAAGATGATGATGCTCTCTGAAATCTGGCCGGCAAAATCGGAAGATAAAAAACAAAACGAACCCGCCGAAGAAACAAAATAAAAGCCGCATAAAAACTTACGGCCCCCGCCGCTTTAAAACGGCGGGGGTTTGCTTTTTAAAACAAAAATAAAGTTGACAAAATTGCTCCAATTTGATACATTTGTATCACCGAGGGAGAGTCGCCAAACCAATTTCAGGTTTGCCGGCCGTTTTTTTATCCCGCAAGCCTACAGGAGCCCTCCCGATGGACGAAATTACCACCTCCATTAAAGAATTACGTAAAAATTTAGACAGCAAACTAAATTCCTGCATCACCAAAGAAAAAGCCGAAAAAATTATAGAAGACATTATAACCAAGCTGCACCCCGCGGCGGAAAGCAAGGCCGTTTTGCCCGCCTCCCAGAGCGACGTGCCGGAAAGGCTTGCGCGCTTTCGCGCCAAAGGCAGCGCCGCGCCGGAAACCCCCTGGACGACAGCCTACGGCCGCAAATTCGGCGGTATGCGCAACTTTTTGTTAGCGGCAAAAAACAAACACTCCGCGCTTAACGATTTTAAAAGCGTGCTCTCGGAAACGGGCGCCAACAACGCCGGCGGCGGCTATTTGGTGCCGACGGAATTTTCCGCCGAAGTCATGCGTATAATGAACGAAGCCAGCCCCATTATGCAAATTGCAAACATTATCCCCATGTCCTCCTGGAAGCGCCAAATCCCCAAACAATTAAGCAACCTCCAGGTAGGCTGGGTGGCCGAAAACGGCATCAAAGGCATTTCTAACCCCGTCTTCGGGCAGATAGAGCAAACCGCCAAAGTTTTAGCCACCGTCATCAAATGCACCGACGAGCTAATCCGCGACAGCGCCATAAACCTAACCGCTTTCTTATCAGAACTCGTGGCCGAAGCCATGGCCCTGGAAATAGAAAGAGTAGCCTTACTCGGCAACGGCGAGCCGTTTACCGGCATATTAAACACCGCCGGCGTAAACGCCGTGCAAACCGCCGCGGCGGAAGTAAACTTTGACGATATCGCCAACCTGATATTCAGCCTGAAAGAAGCCGACGCCCGCCAAGGCGTTATCGTGCTCTCCAGAGCAGGCTTAAATAAACTGATGAAGTTAAAAGATTCAAACGGCAATTATATCTGGAGCCCGCCCTCCCTGGGCAGCCCCGCCACGATATGGAACACCCCGTACGTGGTAAGCTCGCAGATACCTTCCGCCGTTACCGACGCCGGCAACTTAACCGGCGGCGATAAAACCATAGCCTTCTTCGGCAGGTTTAACAAAAATCTTTTAATCTCTCCCCGGGAAGATATGACGCTTAAAGTCTCGCAGGACGCGGCGGCCTGGAACACAGAAGGCAGCTCCTTGGAAAGCGCCTTTATGATGGACCAAACCTGGCTGCGCTTTACGCAGGCTTTATCCGTGGACGTAACTTTCGGCAACGCCTTCAGTTACCTTATCTTCAAATAAAAGCCAAAAAGCCGCGCCGTTTAAATTGAAAACGGCGCGGCTTAACTTGGGAGAAAACACCATGAACACCGCCGCAACAACATTAGAAAATTTAAAAACCTACCTCGGCCTTAAAGACGAAAGCAAAGACGCTTTATTAACGCTGCTTTTAGAAAGCTGCACCGACGCGGCCGAAAAATATTTAGGCCGCTACATCGTCGCGCGCGCAATAGAAAA
>JAISVV010000147.1 GCA_031271365.1 Elusimicrobiota bacterium
CTATCAAAGGCGTGTTTCCGCCGGCGTCGGTGATATTTGGGCTTACGCCGTTTCTGAGCATGGCGTTTACGCCTATAAAGTTTTTGGCAAAGGCGTAATTAAAGAGGTTCGCCTCGCTCGCGCCGGCGCGCGCGCCGCGCGTTAAAAGGAAGTCCACCAAAGCCTGGCTGCCGTTTGCCACAGCCGAAGTCAAAGGGGTTACGCCGCGTTTACTTACGGCGTTTAAATCCGCGTTGGCAAACAGCAGCATATTAATAATTTCCACATTGCCGTGGCGGGCGGCTTTCATGAGGGCGGTTTCGCCGCTGCCCACCTCGCCGAAGTTAGGGCTGGCCCCGCGCTCTAAAAGCAGGGAGACCAGCTCCGCATTATTTTTTTGCGCGGCTAAAACCAAAAGCGGTATGCCGGCGGCGTCGGGGACGTTAGGGTCCTTTAACTCTTCGTTTATTTTTATTACGGCGGTTTCAAAATCGTCCTGCGCTATAATGCGGGAAAGTTCGTCCGCCGTGTCGGTGGGGGTTACAAGTTTAAGGCGGGCGTAATTGCGCGGCGAGCGGTTGCCGTCGCCGTTATCCATGCCTCTTATGGTATAAAATAAAAGCGTAAGGATAGGCAGTAAAAGCGCAAGGCCGATAAATATTTGTTTAATATCAGGCGTTTTCATGCTTACCCCCTTATCCGTTTTATTTCGCGGCGTTAAAAACTTTAAGAGCCGCGTGCGCGGCGGCTTGCTCGGCCGCTTTTTTGTTTTTGCCTTTTCCCTCGGCCATTGCCGCGCCTTTTAGGCAAACCTGCACGGTAAAAATTTTATCATGCTCCGGCCCGAGGGTTGATATAACCTCGTACTCCGGCGCGCCTTTACCTTTTTTTTGCAGATATTCCTGCAGCAGGCTTTTGTAGTCGCCCGCGTCCTGCTCTATCTTTTGGGTGGCAAGCCAGGCCAGTATTAAAGAGCGGGCCTCTTCAAACCCGCCGTCTAAATATACCGCGCCCAAAAGCGCTTCTACGGCGTTGGATAAAATACTTTCCCGCGTGCGCCCGCCGGTAGCCAGCTCGCCGGGGCCTAAAAATAAATAATCGCCCAAGTTTAAACCGGCGGCCCAAAAGTACAAATTACGCCTGGAAACAAGATTAGCCTTTATTTTGGAAAGCACCCCCTCCCCCTGCGCCGCGGGCATATTATACAAATACCCCGCCACCACAAGGCCAAGCACGCTGTCGCCCAGAAACTCCAGCCTTTCGTTGTCTTTACTGCGGCCCCGGCCCGAAACGTACGACTTGTGAGTGAGCGCTTCCCTCAAAATATTCTTGTCTTTAAAAGTATAATTTAATACTTTTTCCAGTTCTTCAAACACTTATTTGGCAACTTTACCCGTGATGTGGTTTAAAGCCTCGCCGACTGTTTTAATTTTTTCGGCCTGCTCGTCCGGGATTTCGATGTCAAACTCTTCTTCTAAGGCCATAATAAGTTCTACTATGTCCAGGGAATCGGCGCCCAAATCGTTTACAAACTGGGCTTCGGGTTTAACCTGCTCTGGCTCTACGCCAAGCTGCTCAACGATGATGTTTTTTACCTTTTCTTCTACTTGTTTTGCGTCCATGTGATTCCTCCACATTTTTTAGAAAATTACTAAATTTTATATGTATAACCCGCCGTTAACCGCCAAAACCTGGCCGGTTATATAGCCCGCTTTTTCAGAGGCCAGAAACATTACCGCGTTTGCTATATCGCCCGCGTTTGCAAAGCGTTTAAGCGGTATGCTTTCCATTGCGGAAATTTTTATGTCCTCGCCCAGTTTATCGGTCATATCGGTTGTAACAAAACCGGGCGCCACTGCGTTTACCCTTATATTGCGGGAGGCAAATTCTTTAGCCAGGGCTTTTGTAAGGCCGATAACGCCGGCTTTTGAAGCGCTGTAGTTAGCCTGCGCCGCATTGCCGCTTTGCCCCACCACGGAAGACATATTCACTATGCTGCCCTGCCTTGCCTTCATCATTATTTTTAAGGCGGCTTTGCTCATAAAAAACGCGCCTTTTAGGTTTGTGTCTAAAACTTTATCCCAGTCTTCTTCGCTTAGGCGCACGGCCAGGGCGTCTTTAGTTACGCCCGCGTTGTTTACCAATACGTCTATTGCGCCAAAGGCCTCGTGCGCGGCGTTGATAAAATCCTCGCACTCCTGCGCGTTGGAAACATCGGCCCTTTTGGCAAAAACGCGGCCCGGCGCGCGCCTTTCAAGGTCGTCTTTGGCGGCTTTTAAATTTTGCTCGCCGCTTGCGCAAATTGCCGCGTACGCGCCGGCGGCCAAAAACTCGCGGGCTATTTCCAGCCCGATGCCGCGGCTTGCGCCCGTGATAACAACTTTTTTATTCTTGAACATCGCCTTCGCTCTCGCCGCCAAGTTTATCAAAAACGGGTTTTAAAACGGCCATTTGCTCTTTAATTAAGGTTGTGGCCTTGCTTTGCGCCACTTTGCCGGCCACGCGTATGGCGTTAAAAATGGCCCGCTCGCTGGATTTGCCGTGGCAGATGATAACCGGCCCGTCAACGCCCAACAGCGGCGCGCCGCCGTAGGAATCGGGGTCGGTGCTTTCTTTAACTTTCATCAGGGCGCCTTTGGCCATTAAAAGGCCAAGTAAAGCGAAAGGGTTTTTCTTTACGCCTTCTTTAATCATCTTAAACAAACTTTTGGCCAGGCCTTCGGACAGCTTTAAAATGATATTGCCCACAAAGCCGTCGCACACTACAACGTCTATCATGCCGGTGTGCACGTCGCGCCCTTCTATATTGCCGTAATAATTTACGCCAAGGTTTTTAATGTATTTGGCGGTTTCTTTGACGAGCAAATTGCCTTTGCCTTCTTCCTCGCCGATAGACATAAGCCCCACCAGCGGGCTTGCCACGCCGTAAGCGGCGCGCGAGTAAATAGAGCCCATAACCGCAAACTGCAGCAAATTAAGCGCCTTGCAGTCTGCGTTTGCGCCGGCGTCCAATACCAGGGCGACGCCGCGCTGCGTCGGCATGGGCGAAGCAATAGCCGGCCTGTCAACGCCTTTAATGCGCTTTAAAACAAAATAGCCGGCCACCATCGTCGCGCCGGAATTACCGGCCGAAATCATAGCGTCGGCTTTGCCGTCTTTAACAAGCTGCGCGCAGACGACCACGCTGGCGTTCTTTTTATTTTTAACTTCCCGCACGGGGGAAGCTTCCATATCAATAACGTCCGGCGCGTGGATGATGGAGATTTTGCCCTCGTCGTATCCGCCGGCGGAGGCAAGTTCTTCTTTGATTACGGCCGCGTCGCCGACTAAAATAACCTCACAGCCAAACTCCCGCGCGGCTTTAACCGCGCCGAGCACATTTGGTTTCGCGCCAAAATCACCGCCGAGGGCGTCTAAGGCAATTTTCATAAAATAAAGCTCGTCGACATAAAGTTAACGGGCTCTAGGCCGCGGGCTCTTGCTTTTCTTTTTTAACTCTTACTTTAGCCACAAGTTTGCCGCCGTAAAAACCGCATTTGCCGCAAACATTATGGGGCAGGCTTGGCGCGCCGCAGTTGGAGCAGGCTATGGTTTGCACCGCCTCCAGCTTAGAATTGGCCGACCGGCGAAGGTCTCTTCTTGATCTTGTGTGCTTTCTCTTTGGATTAGGCATTTGTATTCCTCATTCTTTAGTCTTTAAGTCTTTTAAACAGGCAAATTGGGAAAATACGGGCGGCTTACAGCCGCACTGCGTTTCGTTCTTATTTGCGCCGCAAAAACTGCAAAGCCCTTTACAATCCGGCCGGCAAAGATTTTGTATATCCGCCAGCAAAGCAAGGGTTTGCTTGGTTATAGACATTATATCAATTATTTCGTCTTTAATGGAATAGAGGCGGGTAAACTCTTCTTTATACTCCGCCTCAAAAGTTTCTAAACAGCGCGAGCATTGCAGGCTTGCTTTGCCCGCAACTTCGCCTTGCGCAAGTATCTCTTTAGAGAGCACCGAAAACTTTAGCTTAAGCTGCGCGCGCGTTATTTTGGCGGGCTTATCAAGGATATCGTCAAAATCCGGCGGGTTTAAAAGCAGCGTAAGGTTAAGCCCGCGCATATCGATGATATCGCGGGTTTCAAAGATTAGGTTTTTGGGTATTTCGTAATCCTGCCGCCGCATCAGATAACCCCCGTTATTTTAGAAGCGTCGGGCATTCCGTGGCCTTGCCTTTGCGCCTGCACATTGGGCATTTTAAGGCTTATTTTGGCAAGCGTACCATAAACTTCGGCCGGAGTGGGGCGGCGGCCGGTTTTGGCCAGATAAGCCTCCGTAATCAAAGCGGCAAGGCCCGTTATATAGGCGGCGGCGTAAGAGGTGCCCCCCTCTAAAGCTATATAGCCGTTGTTGCCGTCAATGGTAAAAATATCTTCCCCCGGGGCCATAAAATCTATTTTGCCGTAGCTGGAGGAAGGGTAAATCTGCCCGTTTTTTGTAGCCGCGCCCACCGATATCACAAAATCATATGCCGCCGGATAGACAAGCCGCGCGTTTGCGCCGTTGCCGGCCGAGGCTATTATAGTTACGCCGCTGTCGTAGGCTTTTTTAAAAACTTCCCTGAGCTCGGCGTTATCGCTGTCAAGGCCGTAACTTATGTTGATGATATTTACCTTATCGGCGCCGCTTTGCGCGTTATAGCGCAAAATATGCTCCACCGCGTCTTTTACCAGCAGGCTGTTGGTGGTGCCGGCCTCGTCATCGTCGGTTATTTTATAGGAGCGCAGGGCCATGCCCGGCGCGACGGAAAACTCCGCCCCTCT
>JAISVV010000151.1 GCA_031271365.1 Elusimicrobiota bacterium
TGGGCTTAAACGACCCTTTTGCCTACAGAAGCAAACTTACGCTGCGCGATACCTATACCTCCTCCTTGCGCTGGACGCCGCTTAGGGAATACTCGCTTGCGGGCGGCCTTGCGCCTTTAAAAACGTTTACCATCATGAATACCTTTGACCAAAGCTATCAAACCAACGAAGATTTGGGCGCGCAGTATCAAACGCAAAGCCGCACGCTGCCCAACGTTGTTTTGCAGATGGACGAGATGGAAAAATTTTTTGCCGCGGGCAGGTTCTTGGCGGGTGTTAATTTAAAGCTGAAATACAGCTTAAGCGACAGCCAGGTTGTAAACGTGGAAGAGAAGCAGGACGAAGCCTACGGCGGCGACTTGCGCTTTGTGCTTGCTAATTATTTTGACACCACCCTAAGCTACAACGAGCAAACCCTGCGGCGCACAGACACGCGCGTAAGCGCGCCCCTGGAAAATTATTTACGGCGCGACATGGCGGCCCAGACGTCTTTTAACATTAAGCGCGTGCGTTTTACGCCAAAGTTTACTTATATCTACGATATGCGCACCCAAGTCGGCGATACTTTGATTAACGAAGTTAAAGAAATTGTGCCCAGCCTTAATATCCGCGCGGATTTTAATATGCCCTTTGGCCTTAAGCTGCCTTTTATAGATAAGCGCTATCTTGTAAGCAACCGCGTGGTATGGAATACAAATTTAAGCTATTCTAAGCGCAGTTCCTTTGCCGTTGCCGAAAACAGGGATTTAATTGATATAAACACAAACTTTGACTACGAAGTTTCTAAAAATATACGCGTAACGGTTTCCGGCGCGTTTCAATATTTTGACCATAAATTTATTAAGGAAGAAAGCTACACCGCCTATACCCTGGGCACGCTGCTTACCATACAATTTTAGCTTATGGATAAATTTAAAGTTTTACTGGCGGGCGCAAAGGACAGGCTGCTGCATTTATTGTTTCCGCGCACGTGTTTCCATTGCAGGGTTGATATGGCGCGCGGCGATAAAAATTTGCTTTGCCCCGCCTGCCTGAAAGAGCTTAAGTTTATCACCGGCCTTGTTTGCCGCCGCTGCGGGCTGCCTTTAAAAGACGGCGGCGCTTTATGTTTTGCCTGCCGCAAACGGAGGAGCAAAAGATTTAAGTGTTCTTTTATCCGCTCCGGCCTGGAGTTTACGCCCGTTTCGCGCTCTTTGGTGCACGCCTTTAAGTACGAAAAGTATATACATATTGCTTCTTTTTTTGCGCCGCTTTTGTATAAAACGTGGCAAAATAACCCCGAGTTTTTTGAGGCCGACCTGCTGGTGCCGGTGCCTATACATAAAAGCCGGCTTAGAAGCCGCGGCTTTAACCAGGCTTTGCTTTTGGCGCGTGGCTTAAGCGGTTTGTGCGGCGTGCCGGTCGCCGATGTTTTGGCGCGCTGCGCTAAGACAAAAAGCCAAACCGCGCTTGGCCGGCAGGCGCGCGCGGCCAATGTTAAAGGCGCTTTTGTTTGCTTGGATAAGGCTGCCGTTAAAGGCCGGGCGGTTGTTTTAATTGACGATGTTTGCACCACCTCCGCCACGATGGAAGAATGCGCTATTGTTTTGAAGAGCGCCGGCGCGCGGGAGGTTTTGGGGATTAGCGCGTTAAGGGAATAGTTTTATTTTTTGCCCGCGCCCGCAGGCACGCGGCCCCGCGGCGGACGTTATCGGGGAAAGTTAATCCCGGCTGCATACTCTCTTACTCTCTGTTTTAGTTGGCTTAAAAATTGTGCCAAGGCACAGGGCGGCTGCCGCGGTTGGCGGTAAGCGTCAGGAGATGGCGTATTTTATCGCGGCAAGCATGCTTTGCGGGTTTGCCGTGTTTTTTGCGGCGATGTCAAAGGCGGTGCCATGCGTTGGCGAAACGCGTAAAAACTTTAGGCCGGCTGTGATGTGTATAACCGGTTCTTTGGCGGCCAGTTTAAGGCCTGTTAAGGCGGCGTCGTGGTACATACACACAATGCCGGCGTATTGGCCGTTTGCGTGTTTTGACCAAAGGCTGTCTATCGGCCAGGGGCCGCTTACGTTGTAGCCCAGCCTGCGCAGCGTTTTTATTGCGGGCGATATTACGGCGGCTTCTTCTTTACCCAGCTTGCCGCCGTCGCCGGCGTGCGGGTTTAGCGCGCTTATGGCAATTGCGGCGTTTTTACCAAGCTGCTTTGCAAATATTTTAACGCTTTGTATGATTTTTTGTTTGCTCAAGCCTTTGCTTACGTCCTTTATGGCCAAATGCTCTGTGGCCAGGGCGCAGTTTATTTTGCCGCTTTTAAACATCATCAGCGCGCCTTCTCCGGCGGCGTATTTTTTTAAGACTTCAGTGTGGCCGGTAAACTTAACGCCCGCCATCTGCCACGCTTCTTTTGATATTGGCGCGGTTACCAGGGCGTGCGCTTTGCCGGCTTTTACAATTTCTATTGCTTCAATTAAGGCTTTATAAGATATCTCGCCGCCCCATTTGCTCGGCTGCGGTTTTGCGGGTTTTTTGCGGCGGCTGGTAACTTCTACCAGCTCGCCCATATTATCCTGCCAGCCGGCTTTAAGTAAAGACGTGCGCTCGCCCGCCACTATAAAAGCGGCGGTTTTTGTTTTTATTTTCTTAAGCGCTTTTACCAATATCTGCGGGCCTATGCCCAAAGGGTCCCCGGCGCAGATTACTATGCGTTTCATACTGCTATTGTAACAAAATTTAATGCCGCGCCCGCGGCTTTGTCACTGCCGCGGCTTTGCCCCGCAAAAGAGGGCATAAAAAATGCCGCCCTTTCAGGCGGCATTTTTAAAACTTATTTTTTATTTTGCGGCTTGCGCTTTGGCCGGCTCCGCGGGCGCGGCAGGGGCGGCGGCGCGGGGCGTTTGGTATTCAAACTTTACCATTACCTTAATTTCGGCCTTGGTTTTAAGTTCGGTTAGATACTCAAGCGTGGCTTTTTGCATATTGACGGAGGCCAGATACTGCTGCAAATCCGCCTGTATCATGGGCAGGGTTACGTCGCGCTTGGCGCGTTTTTCGTTTACGCGGATAACGTAAAAGCCGTCGTCGGTTTTAATCGGGCCGGTTGTTTTGCCGACTTCGGTGGCAAAAACTTTATCGTCAAACGTTTTGGGCATAACGCCGCGTATTAAAACGGCTTCGCCGCCGGTGGAAAGCACGCTTTTATCATCGGAATATTTTTCAATGCCTTCCAGGAAGGTTATTTTGCCGCCGTCTATTTGTTTTTTAATGTCGGCGGCCAGTTTTTCTTTATCTTTTTTTACGGCCTCCGACATAGACGCGTCGGCGCGGATAAAGACGGGCGATATTTTAACCTGCTCGGCCGTAAGCTGGCTTAAGCGCGCCGCAAGCGGCGCGGCGGCTTCTAAATCGGCGCGGGCGATTTTTTCTATTTTGGCTTTGTCGCCGCCCATTACGGTTTGCAGGTCCGCGTAGAGTTTTTTAACTTCTTCTTCCGTGGGCGCTTTGGCGCGGGCGCGCACTACGGTGTCTATCAGTTTGCGCACGGCAATTTGGTCTTTTATGCGGGTTTCAAACTGCTTGTAAGTTATGCCTTCTTTTTTAAGTTCGTCATTGAAGTTTTTGTCTATTTTCTTTTTATCCGCTATAGGCTGGCCGGTGGCAGGGTCCAGGGCGAAACGGGCTTTAATTTCGTTGATGCCTTCCTGCAGTTCGCTGTCTTTTACCGATATTTTGGCTTCCTGCGCGGCTTGCGTTAAAAGAGCCTCGGTTATCATTTGGTTTAGGGTTTCTTCTTCCAGCGCGGTAACATTGTCTTTATTTTCCAAAAGCTGTGGGGCGGCTTTTTTATACTCTTCCAGCACGGCTTCTTTAAGTTTTACGTACTGCGAGTTTAAAATAGCTTTGCCGTTAACCGTTGCCATGGTGGCGTCTACAACTTTTGCCGCGGCTATATTGGCGCAAAAAAGCGTTGCAATAAGCAAAGCGGTTGTTTTATTTATTTTCATTTACTATTACCTCCGCGCCGTATTTATCTTTTAAAGCTTGCAAATAGGCGTCCGTTTTTTGTTTTTCTAAAATACTTTTTATCCTGTCTTTTGCATTATTATAGGATAAACTTTCTTCCTGCGTCTTCATTATTATATGAAATCCAAAGGGCGTTTTGATAAAACCCTGCATTTGGTTAACCGGCGTGTTGGCGGCGGGTATTTCTATTTCCGGCAGATATTCGCCGGGGATAAAAGGCTCCAGCTGCCCGCCGGAGTTTTGGTTTGCGGGTCTATGGAATAGCGTTTTGCCGCGGCCTCAAATTCGGCGCGGTTTGGGCTGCGGCCCATATTGCGCATTACGCGCTCGGCCTGGGCGGCGTCCGGCAGCAGGATGTGCAAAAGCCTTATTTGGTAAGGGTAGCGGCGGTGATAGGCGCGGATTTCTTCTTCGCTGACGGCGGTTGTGCCGTCTTCCAGCAGCTTTTTGGTAAAAAGTTCTTTTAAAAGCATTTCCTGCCGTTCCTTGAAGGCTTGCGCCTGCTGCGCTTTAAGGGCTTCTATCTCTTCTTTGTAGGCGGCGGAATCGGCTATGCCCGAATCGCGTGCGGCGGCGTTTAAAATGGCGTCGTTGATTAAAAAGTTTAAAAAGTTTTGCCGCCCGGGTTCGGTGGCTATGAACTTTTGGAAATCCGCATCATACTGCGCGGCTTTTTTATCAAAATCTTCCTGCGTTATATAGGCGCCGGCGGCCGCGGCCAAAGCGTTTTGCGGCGCGGGCTGCCGCTGCCGGCTTTCACATGCGGCAAAAGCCAGGAGGCAAAGCGGTAAGATAAAAAGTTTCTTCATAATCACATTTTAACACTTTAGGCGGCGCGGCACAACGCGCTTATGGCAAGCAGCAGTTTTTGCGCGGCTTCCACGGGGTTTTGCGCGGCGTGGCGGATTTTAACGCCGTCGCCGTTTGGCGCGGGGATAAATTCTATTTTGCCGCTAAAGCGCGCCAGCAGGGCCTCGAGCATTTGCTGCGGGATTTTAAAGGCGCGGTTGAAGTAGAACTCCGTGCCGTCCCGCCCGCCTTCGACGTGGCGGATATTTAATTCGCCCGCGTCTTGAGATATTTGCATAATCTGCGCCAGGTTTAAAAGTTCCGCCGGCGCGGGGCCGCTTAGGTTTTCCATATTGCGGATAATGGCGGCTTTGCCCTCTTTATCCGCGGCCATCAGCTCTTTATAATAGCGCAGGCGCTCGCTGTCGGAGGGCATATAATCGGGCGGTATATAAGCGGGCGTTTTTAAATTGGCTGTTGCAAGCATTTGTTTTTTAACCGGCTCGCCTTTAAGTTTTTTGACTTCGGCGGCCACCAAATCGCAGTATAAAGAGAGGCCCACGGCATTGGCGCAGCCGTGCTGGCGTATGCCCAAAAGCTCGCCGCCGCCGCGTATTTCCAAGTCGCGCAGGGCAAGTTTAAAGCCGCTGCCAAGCTCGCTAAACTCCATTATCGCGCTTAGGCGTTTTTGCGCGTCGTCGTTGGGGCTTTTTTGCTTTTTCTTGGTTGGTATTTTGCCGTAGAAGGTATCAAGGCCGTAAAAGTCTTCTTCTTTCTTTTTTGTTAACCAGTCGGGGTGCAGCAGGTAGCAAATGGCTTTGGTGTCGCCGCGGCCTATCCTGCCGCGCAACTGGTAAAGCTGGGCAAGGCCGAAGTCCTGCGCGTTTTCTATAATAAGCGTGTTGGCGTTGGTTACGTCAAGGCCGCTTTCTATTATGGCGGAGGCTAAAAGCATATCAAACTTTTTATTGTAAAAATCCCACAGGGTTTCTTCTAATTTTTGCTCGTCCATCTGGCCGTGCGCGGCGCAGATTTTAACTTCCGGCAGCATGGCTTGCAGTTTTAATAATTTTTCCTGCATGGTTTGCACGCGGTTGTAGACGTAGAATATCTGCCCGCCGCGGGCCAGCTCTTCGCGCACGGCGTCGGCCACGATTTCGTCGTTATAAGGCAGCACGCGGGTTTTTATGGGCATACGGCCCTGCGGCGCGGTTTCTATTATAGACATATCGCGCAGGCTTGAGAGAGACTGGTTTAAAGTGCGCGGTATCGGCGTGGCCGAAAGCATTAAAGTGTGCACGCCGAAGCTTTTGGCCTTAATTTTTTCTTTCTGTTTAACGCCGAAGCGGTGCTCTTCGTCTATAATACAAAGGCCCAGGTTTTTAAAGCTGACGTCTTTTGAAAGCAGCCTGTGCGTGCCTATGGCGATGTCGACATTGCCTTCTTTTATTTTTTTGACAACGGCCTGCTGCTCTTTTTTATTTTGAAAGCGGCTTAGCATTTCTATTTTAACCGGATATCCGGCAAAACGCTGGCTGAAGGTTTTGTAATGCTGCGCGGCAAGCACCGTTGTGGGCACTAAAACCAAAACCTGCGCGCCGCTTAAAACGGCTTTTAGGGCCGCGCGCATGGCAACCTCCGTTTTGCCGAAGCCCACGTCGCCGATG
>JAISVV010000168.1 GCA_031271365.1 Elusimicrobiota bacterium
CATTTTTGCGCCTTTTTCCTCGTGGTAAAAAAAGCGCAGGCGGTCTTTGATAACTTTGGCGGTTTTGGGCTTGGCGATATCGTGCAGCAGGGCGGCCATTTTATACAAAGCAGCGTCGCCGACAAACGGCAAAAGCCGTTTATAAAACTGCGGGTAAACTGTTTTTAAATGGTTTAAAAGATATTCAACGCGCTGCGCCACCAGCAGCGTGTGCGTAAAAACCCCGCCTTTGCCGTAGTAAACGCGCGCGGTGGTTTTTTGGTCTTCCAACGCCGGGAAGACAGCGGTTAAAAGCCGCGCCTTATCCATGTCCGCAAGCCGGGCGGCGGTATTATTTTGGGCAAAAATTCTTTTTAATTCTTCCTGCACGCGCTCGCCGGCGGGCTTGCTTATCAAAGCGGAATGTTTTTTAATTTGCGCCAAAGTGGCGGGCGCGATTTTAAAATTAAGCTCCGCCGCCGCGCGGAAGGCGCGCAGCAGGCGCAGCGGGTCTTCCGTAAAAATATTGGCGGCGTTAGCGCGGATTGTTTTGGCTTTGATATCGGCAAACCCGCCGTTTAAATCTATAACCTGCGCTTTTTTTAGGTTTTTAAGCAGCACGCGGCCTTGCGCGTCAACATCAACCAAAGGCAGCGCGGCCGTGGGGCAGGCCATGGCGTTAACGGTAAAATCGCGGCGGCGCAGGTCTTCGTAAATATCTTTGCCGATTAAGGCGGATAAATCTATCTGCAAGCCTGTTTTTAAGGTAACGCGCCAGACGCAAAAACCGGCGTCCATTTCAAAGGCCGAGGCGCGCAAAAGCCGCGCAAGTTTTACGGAAGCGGGCTTAACAAAATTTTTGGGCAAAGCCAAATCTATATCGGCGCTGCGGCGTTTTAATATGCCGTCGCGCACGCTGCCGCCCACATAATAGGCGCAGGGCGCGGCCTGATAGATAATTTGCCCAAGCGCGCGCATCGGTTAAAGTTCCGCCGCGACTTCGGCCGCGCCGGCTTTAAGGCGGGCCTGATATTTTTCGGCCGCTTCTTTGCGCAAGTCTTTTTTAAGCACTTTCCTAAGCGCGTTTTTGGGAAGCTCTTCCAAAAATTCTATGTCGCGCGGGCGTTTGTAATTATCAAGTTTGGTTTTAAGGAACTTCCTGAAATCGGCCTCATTAAAATCGGCGCCTTTCTTTTTTACCGCGTAAAGTTTAATAAACTCATTGCCGTGGCCGTCGGGCACGCCGATTACGGCGCATTCTTCCACCCCGGGGTATTCGTTTATAACATGCTCCACCTGCGCGGAGAAAACTTTTAACCCCTTTATAATAATCATGTCCTTCTTGCGGTCGCGTATAAAGATAAAGCCTTCCTCGTCAATCACGCCGATATCGCCGGTTTTAAACCAGCCGTCGCGGTCAAAGGCCTCCATGGTGGCCTGGGTGTTATTATAGTAGCCCTGGGTTACGTTTTCGCCTTTTATGCAGATTTCCCCCTCCACGTTGCGGGGCAGTTCGTTGCCGTTATCGTCGGCAATTTTTACCTTTATATAAGGCAGGTTTATGCCCACCGAGCCTTTTTTGCGGGCCGTTTCCGTGTTAACGCTTACCACGGGGCTGGTTTCGGTAAGGCCGTAGCCTTCTAAAAGCGGGATATCAAGGCGCTGCTCAAAATGGTCCATGGTTTCTTTGCTTAAAGGCGCCGCGCCGGAGATGGCAAGGCGCATCTTCCTAAACGCCCAGTATTGCAAATAAAGCCGCTTTAAGCCTTTTGCCTCTTTAGAAAGCACGCTGTAAAGCTGCGGCACGGCAACCATAAGGCTGACGCGCTCTTTACCCATCAAATTAAGCCAGGCCGAGGCGGGCGTAATGTTGGCAATAAGCACAATTTTTAAGCCCAAAGCCAAAGGCAGCACCATGCTTGTCGTCCAGGCGAAGGTGTGGAAAAGGGGCAAAATGCAGATAAAGGCGTCTTCCTCGGTTATTTTAAAAGAAAGCACGCACGACTGCGCGTCAAACAATATATTGTAATGCGTTAACACAACGCCTTTGGGGTTGCCCGTAGTGCCCGAGGTATAAAGCAGCATGGCCATATCTTCCGGGTTGGTTTTTGAGGATAAAATCTCCGCGTTAAAGCTGCCCGCGTTAACCGCCGGCCAAAAGAGTTTTATAGTTTCGTCCTTCAAAGCCGCGACGGAGGAGGAAATTTCGTCCGTGGAAAATATATACTTTAAAGCAGGCAAATCTTTTTTAACGGCGGCGTAGTTTTTAAGGTATTCTGCCTGGGTTACAACGGCTTTTACCAGGCAGTCGGCCAGGATAAATTGCAGCTCCTGCGGTTTGGAAATCATAAAATTTACCGGCACGGCCACCGCGCCTATTTTAAAAAGCGCGTAGTTGGTTATAACAACTTCCGGCGAGTTTTTAAGGGCAACGGCCACCTTATCGCCTTTGCGTATGCCGTGCTGCCAAAACATATCGGCGGCGCGGTCAACGTTCATTAAAAGCTGGTGGTAAGACCAATTTGCCCCGCCAAAGACAAGGGCGGTAGCCTCGGGCCGTTTATAGGCGCTGGCGGTGAGAGTGTGATAGATATCTGTTAATTTTATTCCCATACACATATTTTACAATTTTGGCGGTTTTGGGGGCAACATAAAAAATAATTATGCAAATACAAAATAAATTCATAAAGATATTTGTTCCTGGGCGCCTTGATTATATTATATACATTTGCAAAATTTATATTACAAATATATAACTAAATTACGCTTTGGCGTATATTAATGTATCTTTCATATCTCAAGCAGCAGAGAGAGCGGCTAGTAAAAAAAGAGCGATAAGACCTATGTATATAGTAATGGCCTAAAAAATTACTAACATCTCCCAAATGAACTTTTTTATTGTATTCTCGTTACATTCGCATTGAGTTTACGTTGCGTTCGCCTTACATTCACCCTCACCCGCAAAATACCGCACTTGGTGTCCGCCCCCAATTGCGGCACAGTACACTTGGTATAATTTTTATACCAAGTG
>JAISVV010000006.1 GCA_031271365.1 Elusimicrobiota bacterium
GCGCGTCCGGCGCGGGGCAGCAGTTTGCGGCAAATACGTCCGGGGCAAGGGCGTTGGAGTTGGAGGCAAATTATATAGAGGCAAACAATAACGCGGACTACGGCCTTGAACTTGGCAGAAACGGTATTGTTACGGCCTCAAACGGCTTAAGCGCAAGCGGCAACGGCGGCAGCGGTGTTTCTGTGCTGCAGGAAGGCTACATCGGCGTCAGCGGCGGCAATATTGCTTTAAATAATAACGGCTATCAAGACGGCCTGTACGGCGCGGGGCTTTATCTGGATTCCGCGGCCGCAGATTTTAGCGGCGGGGGCAGCTTTTCCGCGAGCGGAAACAAAAAAACCTCCGCTTTTGATATAGACGGCGTAACGCCTTTAACCTGGGAGCGCGGCTACGGGCTTTATTTGAACAAGACCGCTGCCGTAACCATACAAAATATGGATATTAACCTGGATAATAACGGCTACTACGGCCTGTATTTATATAGGGGCTCAACGGCGGCATTAACCGGCCGGGCCGATGGCGTCAACACATTTTCCGCAAGCGGCAACGCAAACTCAACATGGGCAAACGGTTACGGGTTAAGCGTAGAGAACTCCTCAAGCGCAATTATTGAAAATATGGACGTTACGCTGGACAATAACGCATTGTACGGCGTAAACGTAAACGGCGGCGCGGTTACGTTTACGGGCAGCGCCGCGGGCGGCAATAACTTTTCGGCCAGCGGCAATAGAGCCCCTGCTGACGCCAGGGGCGGCGGGCTTTACGCCGGCGGCGCCAACTCGTCCATCAGCGTAACGGGTATGGATAATATATTCCTTAACAATAACGGGGCCAACGGCGGCGCCGGCGCGTCCGGCGGGGTTTTGGGTTCCGGCAGAAATATTACCCTTGAGGCAAATTATATAGAAGCAAACGGCAACAAAGGTTACGGCTTCCTTTTGGGCGACGGCAGCAGTATAATATCGCGCCAAGGCATAAGCGTATCAAACAACGGCGGCGGGCTGGCCCTGGGCGGGGCAAACTCCACCGCGATAATTACCGGCGGCGACGTTTTTGCAAACAATAATGCCGACGGCATCGGCTTGCTTGCCGCGCAGGGCGCCCAAATTAATATTACCGGCAACGGGTCAAACGTATTGGAGATATACGATAACGGCGAGTACGGGATATCGGCGCGGGACGCGGGCTCCGTAATAGATATAACCGGCATGCGCGTAAGCGGACGGGTTTTGGCAGAATCTTTGCTGGCCATAGAAGGCGATGGCGGCGTTATCAGTATAAAAGACGGCTCTGTTGCCACAACAAACGGCAATTTGTTTTATGTGGCCGGCGGTTTAACCGGGGGCAAAAAGTATGTTTTATTCAATTCCTCGGCTGTAAGTGAAGGCGACAGCCTTATGATTTCCGACGCGCAGGAAGCGCTGCTGGAAGCGACGGGCTCTTATCTTGAAAACGCCGTAATAACCAAAGATTATAAAAACTTAAACATATCTTTAAGCGATTCCCTGTGGCTTATGAAGGACAGCAGCAACCTTACGCAGCTGGTTGCCGCAAACTCCGCCATAGACCTGCGCGCGGCCGCGCCCGGGCGGTATAATACCCTAAAAGTGGAAAGCTGGAGCGGCGATAATTCCAGCTTATACCTAAACACCTATTTTGACGGGGACGGAACTTCCACCGATAAGCTGGTGGTAGACGGCGGCGCGGCAACGGGCGACGCCACATTGTTTATTACATCCGTGGGCACAAACGGCGCGCATTCCGCGGCAAACGGCATTAAAGTGGTTGATTTAACCAACGCTGCGGAGAAATCCGCGCAGTTTACTTTAAACGGCGGCAGGGTTGATACCGGCGCTTTGGAATACACCCTTGCCCAAGCCGAGGACGAAAACTGGTATCTTACAACCGGCGGAGCCCTGTCCGACACGGCCAACGCCGTTAACAATATACCCGCTTTGCATTTGTCTATGGTTAAAGTAGGCATGAACGAACTTAACAAACGCCTGGGCGATTTAAGAATGGACGGCGGCCAAGCCAAACCCGGCGTGTGGGCGCGCTCCTACGGCCGCCATCTTGAAGTGGACGAAAAGGTAAGCGCTACGGCAACTCTGTTTGGCTTTGAGGCCGGCGCCGATATAAAACTGCAAAGCGCCCGGGCGGATTTTTACCTCGGCCTTATGGGCGGCTATATGCATTCGGACAATGTAAAAGTGGAGCAGAGGAACACCTTTCACGGCTCGGGCCGCACAAGCGCGCCAAGCATAGGCGCGTACGCCGCCTGGCTGCATGATAACGGCTGGTTTGCCGACGCTACCCTGCGCCACTTTTGGGTTGATATGGACATGAAAAGTATTTCTTCCGGCGGCGCGGCGGTGGATTACGGGGCCAAAAGAGGCTTCTATACAGCCAGCCTGGAAGGCGGCAGGCGGTTTAGGGTTTCCTCTTTTATCTTAAACCCCAAACTGGAAGTAAAATACGCTTTTGCCGACCATCATAATCATTCAACCAACTTTGAGGACAATATATCCTACGACGATACAAATAGTTTTGAAACAAAACTATCGCTGCAGGTTGCTTATTCTGGCGGTGAGGAGAACCCATCTTTAAAGCCTTATGCCCAAATCGGCGTTCACCGCGAATGGGACGGGAAAACCGATATAACTTTTTCCTCCGAAAGGATGAAGTCGGACATAGGCGGCCTGGGCTTGGAGCTGATGCTCGGCTTAAACGCAAAAATTTACCCAAACGCCTATATCTATCTAAACGCCGCCTACGACCATGGCGAAGTGTTTGAGGCAATATCGGGCAATCTGGGCGTAAGATACAGCTTTTGATTGCTTTTCCGCTAAAATAATAAGCCCCGCGCTTTAGCCGGGGCTTATTATTTTATCCGAAATTAGCGCGGGTTTCAGCTTAAATTGTTGCAGCTGCCCCAGGCGCCCCAGGCGCCGGAGCTGGTGCAGCTTCTTTCCCGCGTGCCGCAATTTTCGCAAAATTCGTATTCCGTTTGCCCGCTGGAGCACTGGGCAGCCTTGCAGTTATAAGCCTCTGGGTTAAAAGAAGATGCTCCGCCGCCGCTGCCGCCGCCTGCAGACACGCCGCCAATGGAACCTGTGGAAACGCTGCCGCCGACAGCAGCGCCGATAAGATCAGAGTCTATTGCGCCGCCATACATAAAGAAATAACACCCGGTGGATTTTGCCGGCATGGTGCAGTTGTACTTAACCCCCTCGTGAGTGTAGGTAAAGGGTTGTGCGTCATAGGCGCAGTCGCCTTGCTTTGTGCCGCCGTGGCACTTGCAGGTGGACGTATGCGGGTATTGCTTTGAGCCGTCAGGCAAAGACCTGGCGTTGCAGGTTGCGCTGTAGCCGCTAAGGCTGCACTTCGGGCACTCCGAGAGGCTGCGGGCCGAAGAACCATCAATGCATATTACTTTAATCTCAGGCCCAAAACCCCCTCCAGGCATACATTTGCAATTTTCAAAATAACCTCCAAGCCTGGCGGGGACATCGTGATAGCAAAACTCTCCCTGCTTACAATTGCACGTACCCGGAGGACATTGCGTCGGGGGACATTGGCAGTCCTGATTATAAAATGACTGACACCCGATTGACCACTCGTGATCGGTGCATTCCCGCGCAAAAACGCTTGACGCGCAAAATACAAAACCGGCAAACAACGCTAATACAGACAATGCTTTAACTATAGTCTTCATGCTTTATATCCCTCTTGTTTGACGTTTAAGAACTTGCGCCCCGCCATGTTTAAGTGTGGGCATATGTTCTCTAATTATATTTTATAGCATAACATATAGCGTATTAGTTAGCAATACTTGTTTTAATTTAACCCGGCCTGCCGCAAACGGCAGAAGACTTGCGCCCGCCCCGGCCTTTGAAGGGGGGCGGGCGCAATAGAAGGGCAATACAAAAGCGGGAGGTTTATTATCGCCGCTCTTCTACATTTTTAAAAATATACCCGCGTCAAACATTATTTGCAGGAAGGCGGGCGCCGTTTCTTTGCGGTTCCAGTCGCGCTGCAATTCGCAGGCGAGCTGGGCTATGCTTGTAAGCTGCGCGCCGGCTTGCGCCATTCTCTTTAGCGCGGTTTTGTGCGCAATCTTAGAGGTGCCGCCCACCGCGTCAACCACGGGGTAGACTTCGTAGCCTTCTTTTAAGGCGTCCAGCGTGGGGAACGTCAGGCACGCTTCCGTCCATAAGGCGGTCATTATTAATTTTTTGCGGCCCGCGGCTTTAACGGCTTGGTAAAATTCTTTATCCTCCCACGCGTTAATAGCCGTTCTGTCGCAGGAGGGCGTATCCCCCAAAACGTTTTTTAAACCTTCAATCGTATCGCCGTTTTGCCCGCTCTTTACATTTACCGTGGATAAAATCACCGGCAGTTTAAACGCTTTTGCAATTTGCGCCGTTACCGCGATATTTTTTACCAGCTGCGCGCGGTCCATAGAATTTATGGACTGCACCTGCGCCGGTTGATAATCAATTATAACCAAAGCGCTGTTTTGCGGCGTCAGCAAATTATCTTTTACCGCGTCTCTTACCATAGAACTGGTCATATCTCTGCCCCCTTTTTTATTGCTTTATATTTTACTTCCCGCCTGTACCTTTATATTATAGTGTATTTTAATTATAAAAATACAATAAATAAAACAATAAAACCCGCCCTGCCGCGGGCTTTGTTTTGTTTAAGTTTACGCAATTAAAACTAACCTATTGCAATTATCATAAAATAATGTATTATAATTACATATATGATTACGATTTGTTAATAACGCGCCAACAAAATGGCAAGCATTGTTTAATCTCCAGCCGCGTTATCATAAAGGAGATACAAATGACATTAATGACATTGCTTAAAAAAAGTACGGCGGTTATCTTGTCGTTTACGATGATTGCCTTAAACCTCCCGGCAAGCGCGCAAGCGGTGGATACGGGTGATTATACTTCCCTCATAAACAACTTAG
>JAISVV010000084.1 GCA_031271365.1 Elusimicrobiota bacterium
CTTTGGCGCGGCGGCAGGCCGGGCTTGCCGTAGCCTCATGGTAGTGTTTAGTTTTTCATTATCGCTTTCAACTTCGTTTATTTTATCGTTTAAGGCGCGCTCGCGTTTGGCCTGCATATCGGCCGATTCTTTAAGCTGTTTATTTTCCGCGCTTAGCACCACAATTTCGCGCTTTAAGTTTTCTATAAGCGCGTCATTGCCGGATATTTGCTCTTTAATGCTGCTTAACGCCTGCGCGGTTTGGCGGCCGCCTTTGGTTAAGTCGTCTATAGTTTGCTGCATTTGGGCCAGCTTATCTTCCATGGCGGCTTTTTCGCGCTTGGCTTTTACAACCTGCGCGGTAAGCGCGCCGACGCTGGCGGCAATGGCGGCCTTTTGCCCTTCTTTTTGCTTATAGGCGTTTATCTGGCTTTCCAGGGCGGTTATTTTGCCGTTTAACGCGCTATGCTGCGCCTGGGCGTTTATTTGTTCTTCCTGGGCGGCTTTAAGGCTGCTGTTGTCGGTTTTAAGGTTTTGTATTTCTTTAACCTGTTCGGCAAAGCGCGCGGAAACGTCTTTAAGCTGCGTTTCAAGGCTTTCAACCTTAGCCTCGTATTCTTTGCGCAGCGACACTATGCCGCCTTCAAAATTTAAGGAATGCAGCCCGCTTTCGGCCTTGGTAAGCTGTTCCTTGAGCATCAGTATTTCTTTAGCCTGCTCGGCGGATTTATTAAGGGCGTCCATCTTTTCCGCCTGGACTTTTTTAACCTCTCTGTCCAGGGCGGAATTTACGGCCTTAAGTTTGGAAGTGTGTTCCTTAAGCTGGGCGTTGGCGCGCTCCTGTTCTTCAAGCTGCTCCTGCGTTTTGGAAAGCGTTTCTTTAAGCGCGGCCATTTGGGCCTCTTTTTCCGCCAGGTCGGCTTTGGCGGCGGCGGCGATGGCTTTTAAAGATTCCAGTTCGTTGTCCAGCGCGCCGGTGTTGTTTTGGGCTATGGTTACGCGCTCTTTAAGCTGCTGTATTAAAACGGTATCCTGCTGGAAGCGGCTTTCCGCCGCGGCAAGCTGCGTTTTTAAAGTGACGATTTCAAGGCCCAGGCCGGCTATTTTTTTGGAGTCGGCCTCGCTTTGGGCGTTACGCGTTTTTTGGGTTTGCGCGGCGGCGGTTTCCAGCGCGGTTATTTGGGTTTTAAGTTCCGCCGCGGCGGCCTGCTCCTGCAGGGCGCGCTCCTGCGCCAGGGAGAGTTTCTCCTCGTAGGAGGCCGCTTCTTTGGATTTTTCTTCCCGCAGGGCATTTATTTCCTGCTCGTATTTTTGGCGCCACTGGCTTAGCTCTTTATTGTTTTGCTCAAGCTGTTTTAAAATTTCATAACGCTCGGTATTAGCTTTTTTAAGCTCGGAGTCTATCAGCGTTTTTTGGCCGGCTAGGGCTAAAATTTCGCCTTTCAGAAGGTTTACGGCGCCTTCGTTTTCCCGCAGCAGATTATGCGCCCTTGTCTCGGCGGCTGCGGCGTCCTGCTCGTTTTTGGCCTGCAGCCTTTGCAAATCGCCGCGCAAGGCGGACAGGGCGGCGTTATGCTCTTCTTTAATCTGGTTTATCTGGCGCAGATATTCGTCGTTTTGGCGCAAAGCGTCGCTTTTTGCGCTTAAGAGCTGGTTTATCTCCTGCGAGAGCTCGCCGCGTTCTTTTTGCAGCTGGGTAAACTGGCTTGAAAGCAGGTTGTAAGTCTCTTCGCCTTTAAGCAGCTTTTCCTGCGCGCTTTGAAGTTCGCGCTGCAGGTTTTTAACCTCGCTTTCGTGGGATTCTTTTATGCTCTCGATTTCCCTTGCCAAAGCGCCGCCGGCGCCTTTAAGCTGCGCTCTTTCCTCGTTAAGAGAGGTTATGTCTTTTCTAAGCGAGTCTATTTGCAGCTTTAAGGTGTTTACAAAAACTTCTTCCTGCCGGTATTTATCCTCTGCCATGCGCAGTTCAAGGGTTACTTCCTGCGTTTCTTTGGCTTTTTGGTTTTTTAAAAGTTCCAGTTCCTGCGCCTGGGCGGTTTTTAAAGCGTTTATTTTTTGCTCGTAATCGCGGCGCAGGGCTTCAAGCTCGCCCAAAGCGTTATCGGCTTTTAGCATGGCGGCGGCCTTTTCGCTGATTATGCGCTGCAAGTCGGTCTCGATGGTAAGCAGTTTTTCGCGCAAAGCGGCTGCGGCGGCGGCTTCTTGCTGCATTTGCGCGGCGGAGCGCTCCGCGCCGCTTTTTAGGTTTTCAATCTCCCGCTCTAAGGCGCCGGTTTTGCGCTCGGCCTCTTCGCGGCTTGCGCGGGTTGCGTAAAGCTCGCCGTCTAAGGCGTTGCGCTGCTCGCGCAAACCGGAAAGCTGCTCTTCCAGGTGCGTATTATGCATTTGCTGCTGTTTTTGTTTTTCTTCGGTTTTGGCAAGCTCAAAACGCAAGGTCATTATTTCTTTTGTCTGCTCGGCGGTTTTGCGAAGGGAGTTTAATTTATCTTCCCGTATTTTGGTGATTTCTTCGTCCAGAGAAAGTTTTTGCGAACCTAAAATGCTCAGCTGCTGGGCAAGGTTAAAAAGTTTAAAATCGCCGTGGCGGGCCTTTTCTTCCACTTTATTTAGCTGCATGCGCAGGGAAAGCAGCTCTTTAGTCTGCTCGGCGGAGCGGCGCAACGCCTCTATTTTTTCGTTTTTGGCGCGTTTTACCTCGCTGCTTAAGGCCATGTTTATGGATTTAAGGCGCGTCGTTTTGTCGCGCAGGCGGCCTATGAGGTCCTGGTCTTGTTTTAGTATTTTTTCTTCGTGTTTAAGGCGGGCGTTTACTATATTTTCAAGGCTGCCTTTTAAGGTTTCTATCGTGGTGGAGATATTGCTAAAAAACTCTTCGTTAGCCGTGGGGTTTGAGGGGTATGCCTCACGCGGCGCGCTGGGCGGCAGAGACTCCGCCGGAAAAGCGGCGGCAAAGGCGCTTTCTTTATTGGCGTCTTCAAAGCGGGTTTCAAGCTCGGCTATTTTTTCTTCCAGGTTTTTTATTGATTCTTCTTTTTCGTCGGAGGCGAAGTCTATGTTAAAATTATCCAAGGCAGGGCCGTTTGCGCCAAAACCCGCAGCGGGCCGGCGCGCGGCGGCGCCCGGCGCGTCTATGGAGGTTGAGGTCTTCTCCAGCGTGTTATTATTTTGCTGGACAAAAGCGTCTATATCAAAAGTATCGCCGAAGGGGAACTCCTCCCCCTGGGAAGAGGTTTGGCCCGCTTGTCCGGCGCCGGCGGACGCATCATTTTGAAGCGAATTTAAAAACTCGGTTAAATCGGGGATATTATTGTTATTTTCTTCCTGGGCCATAGCACCTCATAATGGAAACCAAAATGTATATATATAAAATTTAACCACAAATGGGCCGCGCTGTCAAGACGGCAAAGACGGCATTTGGCCGGCCAGATAAAAACTGCCCAGCACAATTATGTTGCCGTTTAGGTTTTTAAGGGTTTTTTTACGGATTGGGCCGGCTTTAAGGCAGGCTGCGTTTTTGAAGCAGTTTTTTAACTCCTCTGCCGGCGCGGAGCGCGGGCCGGCGGCCTGCGCCAGCAGCACATTTTTAAAATGCGGCGCCAGTATTTTGGCGGCGGTTTTATAATCTTTATCTATGCTTGCGGCGTAAATAAGCGTGTTGTTTGGCCCGTAATATGGGGAGTTTTTGTAGGTTTTGATAAAATTTGCCAGCGCGGCGGGGTTGTGCGCGCCGTCTATTATTACATATCTGCCGCCAAGTTTTTTAACGTCAAAACGCGCGGGCAATTTAAAGTTTTTTAAGGCTTTTTTAAACTGCGCCGCTTTTACGCCGAAAATCTGCGCAGCCTCAAAAGCTAAAGCGGCGTTTTGTAAAAATTTATCTTTTTGCGCGGGCATAATTTTAAGCGGCGCGGCTTGCGCTTTTGCAATTTGTTTTATAACTTTTTTTGCCGCCGGCGGCAGCGGGCCGCAGAGCGCGGGCGTTTTGGGCTTGATTATCCCCCCTTTCTGCCTTGCAATCTGCGCTAAAGTGCGGCCTAAAATATTTTGATGGTCCTGCGAGACAGAGGTGATTGCCGACAACGCCGGGCTTACGATATTGGTGCTGTCCATCTTTCCGCCGATGCCGGCTTCCAGCACGGCAAAAGCTGCGCGGCTTTCTTTAAAATACAAAAGCGCGGCCAGCGTTAAAATTTCAAAAAATTTAAGCGGGGCGGTTTCTTTTTTAAGCACGGCGTTAACGCAGCGGGTAAAATCTTTTTTGCTTATCTGCGCGGCGTTGATTTGTATGCGCTCGCGCACGTCTTTTATATGCGGCGAGGTAAAAAGCCCAGTCTTAAAACCGGCTTCTTTAAGCGCAAGCGCAAGCAAAGCGGCAGTAGTGCCTTTGCCGTTTGTGCCGGCGACGTGTATTATTTTGCAGGGCAGGGTTTTAAGGCCCAAAAGCGCGGCGGTTTTTTTAACCTGCGCCAGATTGTTTTTTTTATTGCCGTGGCCGCGCGTATTTTGGATAAGGTTTAAAGTTTGCGCAAAGTTCATTCTTTGACGGGGTTATATCTTTTTATACTTGCGCCGAGCAGCGCCAGTTTTTCTTCCAGCCCTTCGTAGCCGCGGTCTATGTGATAGACGCGCTCCACCTCGCTTTGGCCTTTGGCGCACAGGGCGGCAATAACCAAAGCCGCGCCGCCGCGTAAATCGGAGGCCATTACATTTGCCGCGCTAAAGTTTTTAACGCCGGTGATTTTGGCGGTGTTTCCGTCGATAACGATATCCGCGCCCATGCGCGTAAGTTCCGGCGCGTGCATGAAGCGGTTTTCAAAAATATCTTCGCTGATGTCGGCCGTGCCGCGGCAAAGGCACATAAGAGCCATCCACGGGGCCTGTAAATCGGTGGCAAAACCTGGAAATGGCGCCGTTTTTACATGTATAGGTTTTATCTTTTTTGTTTTGCACGATATTTTTATCCGGCCTTCTTGCGCCTGCACGTTAAAGCCGGCTTCCTGCAGGTATTCAAGCAAAATTTCGTTATGCTCGGGCGCGCATTCGGTTATGGTTACCTCGCCGCGCGTTGCGGCGGCGGCTAAGGCAAAGGTGCCGGTTTCAATGCGGTCGGGTATAACGGTGTGGCTCATGCCGCCAAGCCTGTTTGCGCCTTCTATGATTATGCGGCCGCGCTCGTCCAGGCGAATGTTTGCGCCCATGGAGTTTAGGGCTTTTATGACGTCGTCAATTTCGGGCTCGCGGGCTACGTTTTCAAGTATCGTTTTGCCGGGTATTAAAGCGGCGCACATCATCAGGTTGGAAG
>JAISVV010000011.1 GCA_031271365.1 Elusimicrobiota bacterium
GCTTATCAGCACAAAGCCGTTTATGTTTGCGCTTTGCGCGGCGTCTTTTAGCACCTCGGCCGCGCCGGCGGCGGGCACGGTTACCACAAACATATCAACTTTTTTAGGGAAGTCCTTGCAGCTTGCGTAGCAGTTGATGCCGTCTATGGGCGCGCTGTCTTTTTTAAGTATAAAAAGGTTGTCCTTGTTAAAGCCGGCTTCTATGGCGTTGCGCAAAATAATGCGGCCCATGTTAACTTTATCGCCGCTTACGCCGGCAACGGCGGCGGTTTTAGGCTCCAGCAAAGCCTTAATGCCGGTTTTGGTTGGCATGATTTTGCGGCTGCGTTTGCCGTCGTTAAGTTTAAAGCGCAGCACGCCGTCCAAAGCGGTCAATCGGCCGTCTACGGCGGCAAGGGGGTTAATTTCCAGTTCTTCTATTAAATATTTGCTCTCGCCGCTAAAATGCGCCATAACCTGCGAAATTTTAGCAACCCAGTTTACCAAATCTTCTTTTTTAGCCTGCTCTTTGCCGCCGCGCACAAGGCCGCCGGTATAGCTCCAGATAAAAGAATTTGCTACAAACTCCGCAGCGTTTAAGCCGTTGACGGGCGTTATGGCCGGCGTGACGCCCTGCTTAAATTTTTTGGTTAAATTTTCCGCGTCCGTGCCGCCCACGCCCAAAGTTATTAACGGCCCGAAGGCCTTATCGGCGCGCGCGCCGAGCAAAATCTCGCGCCCGAGGGCAAAGTGTGGGTAATCGGCAAACTCAACCAGCATAAAGGTATCAATTTCCGGGAAGTCGGCCGTCATTTTGGCGTAAACGGCGGCGGCTTCTTCTTTAGCGGCAACTTTTACGCCGCCTTTATCGGTTTTGTGCAGGGTTTTGGAAGAAAGTATCTTTATAACAACCTTACCGCCGGCAAAATCTTTTATATGCGCCAAAATATCGTCTTTGGGGGATATTACTTTAAACTTTGGCGTTTTAAGGCCAAGGCGGTTAAAAACGGCGTAACAATCGGCCTCGTTTAGGGTTTGCTGGCCGTTTTTGGCCGCCGCGGACAGAATATTGTTGATAAAATCCATGGGATAAGCTCTCCTTGCTAATGTTATACGAAATATGATTAACTATATTATATAATTAAATAAAGAACATACAAGCCGTAATTACAGGAGCGTTACATGGCCGCACTTTCCGTATTGATGAATTTGCTGGGCGGGCTGGGCATATTTTTACTCGGTATTAAAATGATGAGCGACGGGCTTCAAAAAGCCGCGGGCGACAGGCTGCGCAAAATAATCTCCAAGGCCACGGGCAACAGGTTTACGGCCACGTTTTCCGGTTTTGCGGTAACGTCCGTTATACAATCTTCTTCGGCTACTACGGTTATGGTGGTGGGGTTTGTAAGCGCGGGGCTTTTAACTTTAACGCAGGCTTTGGGCGTTATTTTCGGCGCAAATATCGGCACCACGGCCACGGCGTGGATAATCAGCCTTTTGGGTTTTAAATTTGATATAGCTTTATTTGCCATGCCGGCAATAGGCATAGGCTTCTTTTCGCAGTTTATACAAAAGTGGCCCATTATCCGCCGCTCCGGCGAGGCTTTGCTGGGCTTCGGCCTTTTATTTTTAGGCCTTTCTTTAATCAAAGACGCCATACCCAACGTGCAGGATTCGCCTTTTATAATGGAGCTGGCCACCAAATTCAGCCCGACGAGTTTGCTTTCGCTTTTGCTTGTTGTGGGCGTGGGCACGGTGTTTACGCTTATATTCCAGTCTTCCAGCGCGGTTATGGCTTTAACAATTACGCTTGCCGCCAAAGGTTTAATTGATTACCCCACCGCCGCCGCTTTGGTGCTGGGCGAAAATATCGGCACCACCATTACCGCCAATATTGCCGCCATAGGCGCGCCGCGCATGGCAAAGCGGGCGGCTTTCGGCCACTTTATGTTTAATATGCTGGGCGTAGTGTGGGCCGTGCTTTTATTTAAGCCGTTTTTGAGCCTTGTTGACTGGATTGTGCCCGGCACCACCACCGGCCTGACCGAGCAGGTGCTTTTGGTAAGCATACCTTATCACTTATCGGCTTTCCATACCACCTTTAACGTTATTAACACAGGCATAATGCTGACCTTTATAAAACCCTTTGAAAAACTTATCATGCTTATCCTGCCCTTAAAGCGCAGCGAAGAAAATAAAACAGACCTTGTCTACCTAAAAGGCATGCTTACCACCACGCCGGAGCTTTCCATGATAGCCGTGCGCAAAGAGGTGGGCCGCATGGCGCAGATTGTGGAGCACATGGTAAACAAAATCATGCGCGCCATTAAGTCCGACTCGGATAAACTTTTCGACCGCGCTATAGAGGATTTACACTCCAGCGAGCAAACCACCGACGTGCTGGAATTTAAAATTAACGACTTTTTAAAAAACCTCGTGCACGAGCCTCTCTCGCGCAATATGATAGCCGAAGTAATGACCACCTTAGACATCACCAACTACTACGAAAAGATGGCCGACAACGGCGACAGGATTGCCATTTTGCTGGCCAAAGCCAAAGCCGGCAAGCACTTTGACGAGCACGACTTGCAAAGGCTGGAGGAAATCGGCCAAAAAGTAAAGCGTATTTTATGCGAGACGCGGGCCGTCTTCCTGGCGGATAAAATAGATAATAACGCCGTAATACAAACCGCCCTGCAGCGCGAGCGCGAGCTTAACGACATAAGGCACGCCTTCCGCAACGAAAAAACTATGCGCGATTATACGCAGGACGCGCAAATTTCGCCGGTGGCCATAACTTTGTTTGCCGATATTTTAACCAGCTTTGAAAAAATAGGCGACTACGCCCTAAACATAGTCGAAGCCAAAACCGGCGTGCGCGAAGAAACGCTGGAGCAAACCGCTTTCCTGCTTAAAAAAGAGGCGGCCAAAAAAGGTTCTTATGGAGAAACCAGGCCAGAGTAATTATTTCAGCGTAAACCCGGCCGTGCTGGCGCGCGATTTTAAAGACGCGTTTGCTATGTTTTGGGCGGCCTTAAGGCGCAAGATACCCTGGCCGTGGCGCAGCACTTTTTGGGGTTTATTATTTGTTTTATACTTTGCCTTGCCGTTGGATTTCGTGCCCGAAGCCGTCTTTTTGCTTTTGGGCTTCAGCGACGATTTGCTGTTTTTAGTTTACGTACTCAATAAAATGCGCCCGGATATAGAAGTTTACAGGGCCTGCGCATTAAAACACAAAGCAGGGGGGAAACGATGAAAAGGTTGTTTAAATTACTGCTGGTTTCAGCCGTGGTTATTATAGTTTTAATAACGGCGCCTTTGGTTGCGCTTAAGATAATCTTTCCGGCCGAAAAAATTAAACTTATGGCGCAAAACTATGTTAAAACCAATTATAACAGAGAAATCAGTTTTGACGGCGTTTCCTTTAATTTAATAGGCGTGGGCGTAAACAATTTTGCGCTTTCCGAGGCGGCTACATTCAAAGAAGGCGCCTTTGTCTCCGCCGGTAAAGCGGTGGTAAAAATTGCGCTTAAACCGCTGTTTAAAAAACAGATAGAAATTAAAACCATAGGCCTTGAAGACGTTACAATCAATATCGCCAAAGAGCAAAACGGCAAGTTTAATTTTGACGATTTAACGGCCGCCTTCGGCGGCGAAAGCGCGCAGCGGCAGCCCGCCGCCGTTAAAGCCGCCGCGCCCGTGGGCGCCCTGGCCTTGGTCGCCGACAATATTTACATCAAAAACGCCGCCGTAAACTATAAAGATAAACAAAGCGATATGCGCTTTAACGTGCAAGGCTTTAACTTTAATATCAACAACTTTACATTGGATAAAGAGTTTTTGTTCAGCGGCTCTTTTGCCACCGCGCTGGAGACGGCCGGGCTTAAAATTGCGCCCGTTAACTTTGAGTTTAACGGCGCGGCAAATGTGGCCGATATGGCTTTAGAGCGGGCTTATTTAAACCTTGATAATTTTAGCGCGGTCTATAAAAACTTTAAAGCGCGCCTAAGCGGCGGGATAAATAATTTTGACGCGCCCGCCGTTACCCTAAACGGCGAAATAACGGGCATTGATAACAACCTGGCGCAAGAGTTTGCCGGCGCGCAGCTGCCCAAATTTGCGTTGCCTAAAATAACTTTAGCCGCGCAGATAAACGCCGATATAAAGGCCGCCGCCGCAAATATAGCGGATATGCGCGCTTATATAGGCAACTCCTACGTAAAAACCGCGGGCAGCGTTAATTACGGCGGCCCGGCGCTTAAGTACAATACCAACACCGATATAGCGCTTTCTTTAAAGGAAATCGCCTCCATAGCCGCAGATACGCTGGCGCCCTTTAAACTTGCCGGCGATATAACGGGGCATTTGGCGGTGTCCGACGGCAAAAACTTGCCTAACGTTAAAGGCTCGCTAACGCTTAAAGATATCGGCGCGCTTGTAATGCAGCGCGAGCTTAAAAACTTAAACGGCGCCGTTGCCATTAACTCCATAGACGATATCAAAACCAATTTGTTTAAAGGCGTGTTTGATAGTTCTAAGTTTTCCGCTTCGCTGGCTTACGCTAAGCCCGCCGAGGCAATGAACGTAAACTTCCTTTTTGATATGGACGAGTTTAAACTGGACGATATCAGCCTTGACGTTCTCTTCGCGCCCGCCGCCATAGGCCAAAGCGCGCCGGCAGCGCAGCCGCACGCCGCCGCTTTTGTAATGCCCGGCCCGCGCAGCGCGCCGGTAAACGTTAAAGCGGATATAACAGTGCGCAAGATAGATAACAACATGTTTGTAACGCAAAACCTTAAACTTAAAGCCGACATAAAAGGCCTTGATAATAAGCTGGATAAAGCAACGGGCAGCGCGGAGTTTTCCACCCAAAACGGCGAAATACGGGATTTGGATAAACTTATGAACACCTCCAAGGTGCTGCGCGTTATGCTGGCCTCGCTGCAAATAGCGCAAAACGCGTTTAAAACGCTTAAGCTGGATATGGGCGGCCTGCAGGAAGGCCGCATTGCCTATAACTCCATAGAAGGCGCCTACGCGCTTAAAGCAGGCAGCGTAAATATAAGCAAAACCGATATCAACGCCGACGTCGCCACAATTAAAACCGGCGGCAGCCTTAACCTGCTTACCACCGCGCTTAACATGAAGATACAAAGCCACCTGGGCAAAATCGGCTCAAGCGGGTTTAAGCCGGTTGTAATCAACGTAAGCGGCACTATAGATAAGCCTTCGGTAAAGCTGGACGCGGCCTCAACAATAACGTCGGTGCTGGGCGTCTCCAAAGACAAAACCGCGCGGGAAAACGCCGCCGCGGTTAAAGAAAGCGTGCAGGACACCGCCGACAAACTAAAAGAAATCGCCGGCCAAATAGGCCATGCGATAAAGAAGTAACCAACACAAATCAAGCGAGGTAAGTTTTATGCCAGAATCATCATTTGCAATACTGAAAGAAATAGGCTCCTTAGTTTTAGAAGACGGCAACGAAATAAAATTTTCCGTCGATTCTTTTAAAGGGCACAAATATGTTTCCATACGCAAGTATTTAAAATCCGATATTTACAGCGGGCCTACCAAAGCCGGCATTACGCTGTCGCCGGAGATGGTGGGCAAAATATCGGCCGCCATAGCCGCCCTGCCCGACGACTTTAAAGGCGAGGAGGATTTAGAGCTGGGCAAATACGCCAAAAAACAAGGCCTTGCCATAGTGCTCAGGATAAGTTCTTACATGGGCAGCAAAGGCATTGATTTGCGGCAATGGCAAGAGGACGAAAACTATAAAGGCTGGACAAAAAAGGGCATACGCCTGCCCATAGAAAAACTGGGCGAAGTTAAAAAACTTTTTGCCGAGATGACGCAGTACTTTGAAGAAAATAAATAAAACAACCAGGGGTTAAAAACAATTTTATGGCAGAAGAAGAAAATAAACCCGCGCAGCCGCCGCAACCGCAGGAAGCGCCGCCGGCCCAAAGCGCCTCCGGCGCGCCGTCAACGCCGTCAACGCCGCAAACCGCGCCGCAAAGGCAGCCCGAACTGGGGCTTATAGGGCAGGAAATCTCCGGCTGCGTTATTCTGGAAAAAGTGAGCGAAGGCGGCATGGGCACCGTGTTTAAAGCCAAACACAAGGCTTTGGACCGTATTGTCTGCGTCAAAATTTTAAGCCCCGCGCTGTCTAACGACAAAAAAGCCGTCGGCCTGTTTTTAACCGAAGCCCGCGCCATCGCCGAAATTGACCACCCAAATATAGTATTTGTATACAACGTCGGGCGGGAGAAAGGTTTTTACTTTATAGTAATGTCTTTTATAGAGGGGGAAAGTTTATCCTCCATCGTGCGCAAAAAACCCAATTTACCGCTTTCTTTTATAGTGGACACCTTTATAGGCATATTGCGCGGGCTTGAAGCGGCCCATCAAAAAGGCATTATACACCGCGATATTAAGCCTTCAAATATTTT
>JAISVV010000021.1 GCA_031271365.1 Elusimicrobiota bacterium
TTTACATAGGCGGCGGCACGCCCAGCATTTTAAGCGAAGCGCAAATAAAAACTCTGGCGCAAATTATAGAGCAAAACTTTGGCCCGGTTAAAAATTTTAAAGAAAGCACGTTTGAAGCCAACCCCGAAAGTTTAACCGAACCCAAATTAAAACTGCTAAAAACTTTGGGCTTTAACCGCCTGAGTATCGGCATGCAAAGCCTGGCTGATAAAGAACTAAAAGCCATAAAGCGCGCGCACACCAAGGCGCAGTTTTTGGCCGCCTATAAAACCGCGCAAAAGTATTTTGATAATATTAACATTGATATTATAGCCGGCCTGCCCGGGCAGACTTTGGCCGGTTTTAAAAAAACTTTGCAAGGCGCCCTCGCGCTTGCGCCGCGCCATGTTTCCGTCTACGGCTTGCAGGCGGAAGAAGGCACGCCGTTATATGACGGCGGCTTTGAGCCCGATGATAAATTGGGCCGCCAAATGCTGGAGTTGGCGGCAAGTTATCTAAAAAAAGCCGGCTACGAACATTACGAAATTTCTAACTTTGCCAAACGCGGCGCGCAAAGTTTGCACAATATCAACTACTGGCAAAACGGGCAGTATTTGGGCTTGGGCGCGGCGGCGGCCAGTTATATAAAAGGCGCGCGCGCGGCCAATACCGAAGATTTGCAAAAATATATTAAAGGCGGCAAAAAAGATATCTGCGAGCGCCTGCGCGGCAAAGCCAAAGTTGGCGAAACTATTTTACTCGGCCTGCGTATGCTTGGCGGCCTTGAGCTTACGCCCGTGATGCAAAAATATTTCGGCAAAGATTTTGCCGAGTTAAAAAAACAAAAACTTATAAAACAAAACAAAAATAATATGCGCCTTAGTAAAGAAGGCCTTTTTATGGCCAATATAGTTTTCAGACATTTTGTGGAGCCTTTTTAATATGATTATCACGCCAGTAAAAACCGAAGTTTTTAAAGCAAAACAAAACCTGCCCGTTTTTATTTTTAAGCATTTGCCGCGCGTAAGCGACGGCAGTATTATCGCCGTGTCTTCCAAAGTGGCCGCGCTGTGGGAAAACAGAATTTTTGCCGCCTCGGACTTTGAAAAACAGATAAAAAAAGAAAGCAGCCATTATCTAAAAACCGCGCTTTGCTACTTAACGATTAAAGACGGCATGATAATGACCAACGCCGGCATAGACAAAAGCAACGCCGCCGGCAAAATAATTTTACTGCCCAAAGACAGCTATAAAGCCGCCGCCAAACTGCGCGGCGCGCTGATTAAAAAATATAAAGTAAAAAATTTGGGCATAATTTTAACAGACAGCATGATCCTGCCCTTGCGCGCCGGCGTGATAGCCGCCGCCGTGGGCTACGCCGGCTTTGAAGGAGTTAAAGATTACCGCGGCAAAAAAGATATAAACGGCCGCAAGCTAAAGCTGACGCTTGTCAATATCGCCGACAGCCTTGCCACCGCAGCCGCCTTAGTTATGGGCGAAGGCGCCGAGCAATGCCCGCTTGCCGTGATAGAAAACGCGCTCGTAAAATTTAGCGCAAAAACAAAAAAGGCGGAAATAAAATACCCCGCCCCGCAGGACCTTTATTACCCGCTGCTGCAAAACCTGATAAAAAATAATTAAAAATTAAAGTTAAGGTTAACGCCAACGGCCTCTTTTATGGCGTTTAGCGCGTAAATATCCGTCATGCCGGCGATATAATCGGTAACTATAAGTTTAACCAAACTTTCGTCGCCTTTATAAACGCTTGCCATGGATTGTATGTAGTGCCCGAAATTGCGCGATACGCGCAGCTGCTCTTTATCGTAGTCTTTGGTAAAGCCGTGTTTTTTAAACAGCATTGTAAAAAAATCAAACAGCCAGCCCATTGCCTGGTACAGCACTTCTTTTTGCTGCGATATCGCGCTTTGATTGTAAATATTTTCGTAGTTAAATTTACGCAATTCGTTGATAATTTCAAACTTTTCTTTGCTAAAGCCTATGGCGTCGGTGTTTTTAGAATTATCTACCAAATCAAGCACCAAAGTATTTATAATCTCGCCGTTTTTTTTGCCCAGCTCGCGTTTGATGACGGCGGGCACGTCTTCGGGGGTAATCATTTTTTCGCGCACGGCGTCTTCTATATCGCGGCCGAGATAGGCTATTTTATCTGCCAGGCGCACCACGCAGCCTTCGTAGGTGGTAGGCAGGTGCGAGCGGTCTTTTATCTTCTCCAGCACATTGGGCGTTGCGGTCGGTTTTAAGGCGTTGCTGGTAAAATCCTCTCCGCAATGGCAAAGCATGCCGTCTTTAACGGCGTAAGTTAAATTAAGCCCCTGGCCGTAATTTGTTAAGCGTTCCACCACGCGGTAGCCGTTAATCTCGTGCATAAATTTGGCGGGCGCTATTTTTAGCGATATCGCGCGCTCGCCCTCGTGGCCGAAAGGCGCGTGCCCCAAATCGTGCGCAAGGCCTATAGCCTGGGCCATTTCTTCGTCCAACCGCCAGTTGCCGCTTTCGTTTAGCCCTTTGCAGACGCTTACGGCAATTGTGGAAACGTGCAGCACGTGTTCAATGCGCGTGCAGATATGGTCGTTATCCGGGGAAGAGAAAACCTGCGTCTTGCTTTTAAGCCTTCTAAACGGCTGCGAGTGTATAATTTTTGTAACGTCGCGGAAGTACTCCCCGCGGATATCTGGCGCCTGCGGGTGCGTTCTTTTTTTATAAAGCTCGTCGGTAAACGGGTTTTTGTTCATAATTATTTTTTGTAAAGCTTCAGCAGCGCGCGCTCCACGCGCGGGGGCACCATGCCCTGCATTTTACCGCCGTGGCCGTAAACCTCGCGCACCATGGTGGAGGTTAAATAGGTATACTGCGCGCTTGGCATTAAAAAAACCGTTTCCATATCTTTATTAAGGCCGCGGTTGGTGTGCGCAAGCTGAAACTCGTACTCCAAATCGCTCACGGCGCGCAGGCCGCGTATGGCTACTTTGGCTTTTTTGCGGCGCATATAATCGGCCAGCAGGCCGTCAAAAGAATCTACCTTTACGTTTTTAAAGTTTTTTACGCAGGCTTTTATTTGCGCCGCGCGCTCCTGCGTGGTAAAGACGGGTTTTTTTGTGCGGTTAATTAAAACGGCTACGATAACCGTGTCAAACATTTCGCTTGCGCGTTTGATAATGTCCAGGTGCCCGTTGGTAACAGGGTCAAAGGTGCCGGGGTAAACTGCCGTGTTTTTCATAAAGTTCTCCCTTTATCCGCGTTGGAATTTTTTGTTTACTTCCTTGATACCTATCTCTATTATCGTCGGGCGGCCGTGCGGGCAATGCAGGCCGTCCAGGCAGGTTTTAAGGTTTTGCATTAAAGCGCCGGCCTGCGCGCTTTCAAGCGGCTGGCCGGCCTTTATGGATTTTTTGCACGCCATGGCGGCTATAAGTTTGTATTTTAGGCTTTCGCCGGATTTAGACGGCGCGCCGATAACATTTGCCAGAGAAATAATAAAATCCCTTAAAGTGTCTTCTTTAAATTTTAAAATATTGGGCACCGTATTAATCAAAATCGTGCGCGGCGAGAAGCGCGAAATTTCAAAGCCCGCTTTGTCTAAAACCTCCTGCCAGGCCAGCAGGGCCTCTATATCGCTGGCGGCCATATCAACGCTTACCGGGAACATTAACGGCTGCTTTTGCGTTGAAGCGTTTTCCAGCGAGTTTAGGTATTCTTCAAAAAACACTCTCTCCTGCGCGGCGTGCTGGTCAACCAAAACAAGGCCGTTTGGGTTTTCAAAAATTAAATAAGAGTTATGCATCTGGCCCAAATAATTATAAGGCGGCTGCCACCAGGCGGGGGCTCCTTCCTGCTTTTCCTGCCGCGCAAGGGGGGTAAAGGCGGAGGTTGTTTCCTCCTGCGCGCGGGAGGAATATTTGGGCGGCTCTTCAAAATCGCGCGCCTGGAATAAATT
>JAISVV010000092.1 GCA_031271365.1 Elusimicrobiota bacterium
AAGGGGGTTATCGTCCGCGGCGCCGCGCGTTTCTATAACAGCTTCGGGTATGCCGCAGCTTATCAGCGCCTCGCGCACGGATATGGCGCGCAACATGGATATACGCTCGTTAACCTTGCGCGGGCCGATATTATCGGTATTGCCCGTCACTATCACTTTGGAGTAGGCGTAATTTTTAAGTTCCTGCGCCTTTTGCTTTATGCGTTCTTTTTGCGCCGCGCTTAATTTGTAGGAGTTAAAGGCGTAATCAAGCCCGTTTATAAAATTGTCGGGCGGCAAGTTTTGGGCGGGCCGCTGCGGCGCGGCTGCGGGCGCAACGCCGCCGCGCGCGGCCAGCGCGGCTTCAACCGGCACGTGATGCTCTTCGTAGGAGGCGTCTTCGTACTCGCTTACGCCTTGTATATGGCGCGGCGCGGGCGCAAGCACGTTAACTTCAAGATAATTAGCCAAACCATCTACCTTAACCCCCTCAACTTTTTTAACGGGCACGCCGTCTTTGGAAATATCCACCGCATAAACGCCAAAAGGCAGGTTATCCAGTATAAACATACCGAAAGAATCGCTGAAAGTTTGATGCAGGATATTGCCTTGCCCGTCGTATATAGCTATTTCGTAGCCAAGCAGGTAGTTATCGTCAAAATCGTGCTTTATAAGGCCTTCAAGCGCGCCTTTGCGCGCCAGCGGCAAGGCAATATTGCGCACCGTGCCGGGCCGCAGGATATAGCGGTAATTATCGCTTAAGGGGAAGAGGGCGCTGTCTTCTATCTCGGAAAGGTCAAGGTTTACTATCACTTTTTCGTAGGGGGCGATGTCGGTTACGACGGCTTGGCCTTCGCTGTCGGTGCGGGCAACTTTTTCGGCGCCGGTTACGGAAATTACCACATGCTCCACCGGCGCGCCGGCTTCGTCCACCGCGCTAAGGGCAACGCTGCCGTAATCGCTAAGCCTGGTTTTAGCATCGCTGAACGCGCCGGCGTTTGCGGCGGGGCCAAAACTTATATTATAGGTAACGGAGGCGGAAATATTTTTATGCGTGCTAAAAGATAAATCCGCGCTTATGCCGCCAAAATTAAATATCCTGCTGCCGCGAAGAGATAAAGTATCCTCCCCAAGCCGGCTCATGGCATAGCGCTGCCCGCGCCGGTACTCGGCGGAAAAGTAGGTGCGCCTGTCCCAGCGGTAGTCAAGGCGGGCGGTGACCTCGGAGAGATAATTATCGGGGTGCGTCCTGTAGGAGGCGCCCGCGTAAATCCCCAGCCGCCCGAAGCCGGCCTGCAGCAGCAGCGCGGCGTCGTTAGTAGCGCCGCCTTGAAAGTAGGAGGCGCCTTGCCAAAAATCTTCCAGCGACAGGTGCAAAAACCTTAAAAAATTGCGCGAAAGCCGCACGCTTACGGAGTTTTGCCCATGGCCAAAGTGGTCTGTTTCCGTAGTGTAGTTTATGTAATAAGGCGTGTTAAAAAGCGCGCTGAAGGTGCCGCTAAGGCGTCCTTCAAAAAGTTCTTTTAAATAAGCGCCGCCGCGATAGGCTATGGGCGAATTTATGTCCCCGTAATGCTCATAGCGCGCAAAAACGTCGCCGATATATACATTGCCCTGCGCTTCGGCGTGGTGGCCCAGGCTGCCGCTTTCAACGTCCGATTCAAGGTTATACTGCAAGGACGCGCCCTTAAACAAAAACTGCCCGCCCGCCATGGCAAAGCGGCGCGGTTTTAAATTATCCTGCGCGTCCTGCGCGCCGGTAAAGCCGGCCATGGCGGTAAAGTAATCGTTAACGCCGTAAAAGCCCATTAAATCCACCACCGGCACGGAGCTTTGGGAAACAAAATCCGTATCCCTTTCCAGCAAATATCTGTTGGGCTGATAGGCTTTTGCGCTGTAGCCAAACTCGCCCTTTTTAACCGGCGACGTGCCCGAATAATAACGCCGCTCTTCCGTGCGGATTTCACCGTAAGGGCCGTAAAAAACCAGTTTAAAAACGTTCAGGCCGTAGTTTACCGGCACATTATCAAACTCAAACCTGCCCATTACGGAAGGCTGGCGGAAACCTAAAAGCTGGTCGTTTAGATAAAGCTCCACGTCCCAGCCGTCCTGCAGCGCGCCGGAGATAGAAATAAGTTTATCCGCCGAGACAACATAGTTTTTAAACGACGTTAAACTAACCCCCCTCCCCGAGCCGCCCGGAGTAAAAAACGAAGAACCCGTGCCGGTAATATCGCCGGCTTCAAAAGTGGTAAGGTTGGGGAATTTGTATTTATCGCGCAAAAAAGTGCGCCCCACCTTAAAGCGCAGCGAAGGGTCAAAATCATTATAACTTGTGCCGAAGAGATATAAGTTAGCGTCAAGCCCCGCGGCAAGCGCGGCAATATTTACGCCGTAGCTTTCGCTGTAACTGGTTTGGCGCGCGGCGCCGTCCTGCGGGCCGCGCGAGTTCATGTTGGCGCCAAAACGCAGGTCCACCACGGGCAGCGCCCATTGGCGCCCGTCAAACTCATAATCGGCCCAAAGGTCCCTGGGCGAGACATAATCGCCGCCGGAGGCCGCCCTTTTTTGCCGCGCATCGAGGAGCAGGGTGTTGGGCAGCTTCCAATCTGCCTCAATGTCCACGAGCATATTTAAATCGTTTATATTAATTGTAAGATTGAAAAGATTTTCCAGAAACTCTACGGAAAACGCCAGCTGCCCGTCAACCTGCACGGCCGCGCCGGCGTCTAGAGGTATTTGTTTTTTATTAAAAGAAGCCCGGGCCAGGGGAAAATCTATTAAAAAAGTATTGCCGCGTTCGCTTGCAAAACCGCTTAACTGCGCGCCGTCATTTTTGGTTATGGCCAGGCCGGTTATAAGGGCAAACTGGTAAAACGGCAGATAGCGCGCCTGCCCGCGTTCAAAGACAAACAAAAACTCGTCTTGCACGTAACCCTGTAAGTCGGCGGTCATTATAAGCGGCTCTTCAAAACTTTGGGCAAAAAGGCACCCAGGCAGCAACAGACCCGCCAAGGCAAAGCAAAGTATTACAAAAAGATTAAAGCGATAGTTTCCTCTCCGCGACATTTTTCCCTGTTTGTTTATCTTTGAAAGTTATGGTAAGCGTTTGGCCTTTTAGCTCTTCTTCCGTTTGCGTTAATGGCACCGAGGCGCTGCGCTCGTTGTTGTAAGGGTAAACGCGGACATTGTTTAACTGCCCCACAGCTTTGCTTTTGCTTCCGGACACGCTGATATCACCCCTTGCTGATTTGCTGCCGCTTGCCGCTATGGCAAGCTGTAAAACTGTTTTGCCGTCCTGCCGGGTTATTACCTGCGCTTTTGTTATTTGCGCCGCGCTTTCAAGCTTGCCTTTATAGACGCTGACCGGTATGGTAACGGCGTAAAGCGCTTTAAGTTGTATAGAGAGGGTTTGCTCGCCCTCGCCGCGCGCGGCGGCGGATTTTTGGGCCGCTTCTTCCCGCGTGAGGGGGACGTCTACTTCCGATATTTTAAGGTGGCTTACGTATTCGCCGTCTTTCATATCGGCGGCGGGGCGGCGCATAATGTTAAGCGTTTGCACCGCGCCCGGCTTAAGCGTAAATTGGCGCGGAGAGAAGTATAAATACTCCTGCGCGGTGGCGACGGCGGCGTCCGCTTCCGGGTTGTGCTCGCGGTAGGAGCCTTCCGGGGTTTGTACGTAGTTTACAAAACTTACGCGGTAGGTTTTGACTTCCTGCGAGTTATTGATAACGCGCACGTTTTGCACGCGCCTGCGGGAATCGGCGTCAAACTCCAGCGAGTAGGGGTATAAAGATATAGACGCAAAAGCAGCCTTGGCGCAGCACAACGCCAAAGCGAAAAAAGCCAAAAACGTAAAATACTTTTTTATATTTTGCATAGACACAAGCCTCCGCCTTATGGATAAGTTTTAGCTGCTTTATAAACACCGCCGCGGGAAGCGGCGGCTTGCTTCAAAATGCGCACAATACAACGCCGGGGGCAAATTGTATACAACGCAAGCGCAGGGGGCTGCCCCGCCGTCGGGGCCGCCGTTTTACGCGCCGCCGCAGCCCGTCGCGCGCGATAATATATTATATAAAATATATTAGCGCGCGACATTAAATAGATTACTATATCTATATAATGTATTAGCTAGCGCAAGCAAAAACACCCCCGGTAAAAACGCCGGGAGTGTTTTTAAAAACTTAATTTAACTATTTAGTATGATACGGTGACGGTAAAATCAGCCTCGTAGGCGCCTACGGGCTGGCTGTTGCCAACGGTTAAAACGCCGCCGACAAAAACATCCCCTTCGCCGCTGGCGTCAAGCCTGAGCGTAGAAGCCGGCGAGGTGTTTAAAGTTGCGCTCATGGTGCCGGAAGGGTTGCCGTTAAGCGTAACATTGGGGGTAACAGACACGGAAACATCGGTATCTTTTTGGCCTTCCACCAAAAACTCGCCCCGGGCTTCTCCGTCGAGATGCGTAAGCGTGCCCGCGTTTAAAGCGCCGTCAACCGCGGCAACGGAGACGCTGCCGCCGGCCGTGGGCTGGACGATTTTACCAAAACTTAAATCAGCCTCTTTTGTAATTTTGAGGACTTGGATAATCTCCGCCTGCGCCATGCCTTCGCCATCTGCGGAAGCTTGGGCAAAAGCGTAAGAGCTCATTAAAGCTAAAGCAAAAACCACGACTAGTAATCTTTTCATGTTATAACTCCTTTTAATATTTCCAAAATAGCGCAGCGGGCTAAAAGCGCACCCCGGACCCTATGCCGTATTATACCATATTGATTAGTAATAATTTGCAAATAACGCAAAAACCCCGGGCCAAAACCCGGGGTTTTAAATTTTATTTTACTTTAAACCTCAATAGCTTACCAGTACCGTATAATCCCCGCTGTAATCGCCTGCAAGCTGGCCGGCGGCCACTTTAAGCCGCGCGCCTACGTTTATGGTAGCCTCCCCCGCCAGCAGAGAGAAGCGGGGCCCGATGTCGGAGGTAAAGCTGGATACGTCCATAGCGGGGCCGGGGCCGCCGCTGAGGCTTACGACGCCGTCCGCGGGCAGAGTTAAGGTTACCTCCTGGTCTTCTTCGCCGCTGACTTTGAAGATGCCTTGCTGCTCGTCGCCGAGGTGCTTGCTTGCGCCGGAAGCGATGCCGTTATTGCCTAAGGTTACAATTTCTTCTACGGCGGGTTTAACCATATAGCCAAAGTGCATTTCCTGCTCTTCGGTAATTTCGATGGGCTCCACTATAACGGCGTAGGCGGTGGAGACCACGTCGTCCTGCCCTTGCAGGGCAAAAATATAACCGCCTGCGGTTAATAAAAAAAGCGAAAGTATAAGCAGTTTTTTCATGGTTAAATCTCCTTATCAGGGGGCGGGGTTTTACTTACGCTACACCATAATCCCTATGCAATTATAATATTATATAGTTAAAATACCGATATGTCAATAAACGCTTATATCTGCACAATTTCGGCGGCTATTTTTTGGGCGGCCTTAAGGTCGCGGAAGTTAAACTGGTTTTGGCGGGTTTGTTTTAAAAGTTTGCGTTCATCCTGCAGATATTGCCGCACAAAATAAGCAAGCTGAGCGGTTTCGTAGCAAAATACGCCCAGCCGGCGCGTTATTATAAAATCAACATTGCCCGGCTCCTGCCCGCCGAGATAACCTTTAACTATAACGGGCACGCAAAGGTTAACGCATTCCATCAGCGAGTTGGGGCTGCCGCGCACAACGGCGATATCGTGGCGGGGGATAAGCTGCTCTATATTATCCACAAAACCATGTATTTCCACGCGGGTGTCGCCGGCAAACTCGGCGCGTAAACTTTTTTCCAGCGCGGCGTTGCGGCCGGCTACTAAAGTGACGGAAGTATTATCTATTTTTAAAAGCTCGCGGATATTGGAATCCAGGCCGCCGCTGCCTTCGGCGCCGCTCATGACAAAAAGCTTTACGGGGCCGCCGTCTTGTTTATCGGGGGCGGTTATCTCCAGCGCGCGTTCGGTTATTTTTGTGCGCGTGGGCAGGTTGATAACGCTTAGCTTTTGCGGGCGCAGGCCGCGGCGCAGCATAAAGGCAAGGCATTCGCGCGTGGGGCAAATGGTAAGGGCGGCGCGCTTATCGGCCCAAAGGTTGGAGATGCTTACCAAATCGGCCACCAGGGAAACAAAAGGAATGTTTATTTTGCGTTTTTCCAAAATATTTAAAATACCCCCCACAAACATAGGGTGCACGGTTACTATAACGTCGGGGCGGTAATCCTGATATATTTTTAAAAATCCTTTTTCGCAGCTTAGCTGCAGGATAAAGGCGCTTAAGCGGTGCAGGACGTGGGAGAGATTAAACAAAAACTCCCACAATTTAGGATGGTTATTGGTAAGTTTGCCGTAGCCCTTTGCGCCTTTAAACCAGGCTTTGGGGCGGCAAAGCTCGAAGGCTTCTATGGTTTTAAAATCCGCGCCTTGGGCTTTAAGGGCGTCTTCCACGGCGCGGGTAATGCTGGCGTGGCCGTGGCCGGTAACGAAGGAGGTTAAGATTAAAACTTTTTTATTCTTATTCATAACAACTAATATACAATATTATAAAGGAGAAAATATGAAGATAAAATTTTCGTTTAAACCGCTGTTTGCGTTGGCCGCCGCGTTTATATTAGCGGGCTGCGCGCAGCACGGCGGAGTTGTTTCGCTGCAGGATATTAAAGAAATGGCGCAAAACCACGCGCTTGTTGTGGCCTATGACGACGGCACCATAGCGACATACGACGATAACGGCATTAAACCGTTGTTTAGGCACATTGCCGGCTACGGCGATTTTAAGGGGGCTTATGTGTTTGACAAGATTACGGGCCGCGCTTCGGCCTTGGTGCTGGCCTACGGCGGCGCGCGCAAACTTTACACGGGCATACTCTCAAAAGAAGCCATACCCGTGCTGGAAGAATATAATATTGCCTACGACGCCGATGAGCTGGTTGATTTTATCTATAACAATGATTGGGACGGCCTTTGCCCCATGGAGCAAAGCGTCGCAGACATACAAACCCCGCAGCAGGCTTATATTGTTTTAAAAGAAAAGTTTAGCAGCTAGCCACATCCCGGCCATTCCGGTCATTGGAATTCCGGTCATGGGGACGGAGGAAGTGACAATATTGCCTCCGCCTCCTCTGAGGCGCAAATAAATACCGGGCAAAAATATTGTCATTTCCTCCGTCCCCATGACCGGATTAATTACAATGGCCGCTGCAGGTTTGCGCCGTATATCTTTATTTTGCCGCCGCTTGTAAACGCGCACGCGCCGCAGCCTATGCACTTTAGCGGGATAAAAGCCGGCTTGCCGTTTTTTAAGAGCAGGGCTTTTGTCGGGCAGGCTTCTACGCAGGCGGCGTAGCCTTCAAAGGTTTCTAAGGGCGGCTCTATCATGGCTATGCGCAGTTTTTGTTTTTCTTCCATTGATAATTTTTTGAGCGCGCCGGCCGGGCACGCGCCCGCGCATTTGTTGCAGGCGTAATCGCAAAACCCGGCGCCGTAATCTACGCTGACTGCGCCGAAACGGCCGTCGGCCTTTTTGATTATGCGCCGCGGACACGTTTTAACGCAAAGGTTGCAGTTTAGGCATTTGTTTAAAAAACGCTCCTCGCTCATTGCGCCCGGCGGCAGGATAACGTCGCTATATTTATTTTCCAACACTTTTTTTACCATGCTGCCCGCCTTTGCCGCAACCGCGAAAACAGCAACCGCGCCGGCGGTAAACAGCAGCTTGCGCTTGCCGCTTTCAAACTTAACCGGCTCTTTTTTCGCGCCGTATTTTACCGCGCCTTTGGGGCAGACGGCCAGGCAGCGCAGGC
>JAISVV010000101.1 GCA_031271365.1 Elusimicrobiota bacterium
CCTTAGGGCAGGAACTTTGCGCCGTGCTAATCGGCGGCAATAACCCGGCCTTATACGCGGAGCTTTCCTCCTACGGCGCGGCCAAAATTTACAGCGTGGAGGGCGTTGGCTACAAAGATTACAACACCGCAGCCTACAGCCGCGCCATGGTAACGCTTATACAAAAATATAAGCCAGCCATGGTGCTTTACCCGTCAACGTACGTCGGGCGTGATTTGGCGCCGCGCGTAGCGGCCGAAATCCATGTAGGCCTTACGGCCGATTGCACGGGGCTCTCCGTTAAAAACGGCAACCTGGTGCAAACGCGTCCCGCTTTCGGCGGCAATATTATGGCCGATATTTTATGCCCCAACCACCGCCCGCAAATGGCCACCGTGCGCCCCAACGTAATGGGCCGCAGCGCCATTGCCGGCCCGCAGGCGCAGGTAATTGCCGAAAATATACCCTTAGACGCGCAAGCCGCCAAAGTGCGCATACTAAAAAAAGAGATGGACCCTGCCCACGAAGTAGAAAAACTGGACGAAGCGCAGGTGGTAATCTCCGGCGGGCGCGGCCTTAAAACGGCCGAAAACTTTGAGCTTTTAAACCAAATCGCCGCGCAGCTTGGCGGCGTGGTCGGCGCAAGCCGCGCGGCCATAGACGCCGGCTGGAAGCCCAAAAACCACCAAGTCGGACAAAGCGGCGTTACGGTTAAGCCCAAACTTTACATGGCCTGCGGCATTTCCGGCGCGGTGCAGCACGTAGTGGGTATGGAAAACAGCGACATTATCGTAGCCATAAACAAAGACGGCAGCGCCCCGATATTCAATGTCTGCAAATACGGCATAGTGGGCGATTTACACCAAATATTACCCAAGGTATTAGCCGCCATTAAGGACAGCAAAAAGTAAAAGAGAGCGCGATGGCAAAAAATCTTGTAAAAACTGGCGTAAGAGAGAAAATTTTTATTATCCGAGGCGTCAGCGTTATGCTTGATAGAGACTTGGCCGCTCTCTACGGCGTTGAAACAAAAAATCTCAACAGAGCGGTTAAAAATAATGTTGAGAGGTTCCCTGCGGAGTTTATGTTTCAACTTAATCGTGGTGAAACAAATGAACTGGTGCAAAATTTGCACCGGTTCGAAAGCCTTAAGCATTCTTCTTCGACTCCGTACGCTTTTACCGAGCAAGGTGTGGCGATGCTTTCAAGCGTTCTTAAAAGCAAGCGCGCCATAGCTATTAATATAGAGATAATGAACACATTTGTTGCCATACGCCAATATGCTTTAAAAGCGCAAAGCGAGGAGCGTATAACAGCGCGTTTAGGTATACTGGAAAAAGCGCTTTTGTCTACCGACAAGCGGGTTAATGAAATTATGGAAGTTTTAAACACAATGTTGCAAAGCAAAGATAAAAATAAAACAAATAAAATCGGTTTCAAGCCGTAAAAAAGTAAGGAAATTTAATGGACTTTGAAAAAGTAAAAAACCTTATCAAAACCGCCGGCCTGCCCGTCTACCGCATGGCGCAGGCGCGCCAGGCCGTGTTTGAAAAGGGCATAACCGACTGGCAACAGGCCGCCGGCCTGCCGGCCGATTTGCGCGCCAGGCTGGAAAAGCAAGTAAAAATCCTCTCCTTCAAGCCGCTGCAAATACAAGCCTCCAAAAAAGATTTAACCTTTAAAGCCCTGCTAAAGCTGGAAGACGGCAAAAAAATAGAAAGCGTGCTCATGAAGCCCGGCAAAACGTGGAGCGTCTGCGTCTCCAGCCAGGCCGGCTGCCCTTTGGGCTGCGCGTTTTGCGCCACCGGCAAAATGGGCTTTAAGCGCAACCTAACCGGCGAAGAAATAAGCGACCAAGCCCTCTTCTGGTACCAATATCTTAAACAAGAAAATCTGGGCGAGCGCGTGTCCAACGTGGTTTTTATGGGCATGGGCGAGCCGCTTTTAAACTACGCCGAAGTGGTTAAAGCCGTGCAAACAATGTCCAACGCGGATTTTTTAAATATAGGCCAGCGGCATATATCAATTTCCACTGCCGGCGTGGCGGATAAAATTTTAAACCTGGCGGCCGATTTGCCGCAGGTAAACTTGGCCTTATCTCTGCATAACGCGGACGACGCGCAGCGCAGCGCGCTGATGCCGATAAACAAAAAATTTAACCTCGAAACTCTTAAAACCACCCTGGAAGAGTATATAGCCCGCGCCGGCCGCGAAGTGTTTATAGAATACACTATTATAGACGGCCAAAATAATCTGCCCGCGCACGCGCGCAAGCTGGGCAAGTGGATAAACTCCATACGCGGCAACTATCTTATGCACGTAAATTTAATAGCCTGTAATCCGGCGGTAGGCAAAGCCGTGGCAACGCCGCCTGCGGCGGTTAAAAACTTTGCCAAAGATTTAGCCGCCATGAATATCAACGTAAGCGTAAGGCGCAGCATGGGCGGCGATATCTCAGCCGCCTGCGGCCAGCTGGCCGCCGACGAAAACAAACGGAGGAAAAAATGAAAAAATTGTTAATCTTACCCGTCTTA
>JAISVV010000146.1 GCA_031271365.1 Elusimicrobiota bacterium
CAACAAACGCTACCGGTATTTAATTGAGACCGGCGCGACCGGCTTATCCTGCGCCTTTGATTTGCCTACCCAAATCGGCTACGACTCCGATCACCCCATGGCCGAAGGCGAAATCGGCAAAGTGGGCGTTGCCATAGGCAAAGCCAATCAGGTGCAGTTTGCTGTTTCCAAGGCGGAATCGCAGGCAAGGCGCAGCACAATTAAATTCCCGGTGGAGCAAGGCACCATACCGCACGAGATTATAGGCAAATTTGGCTCGGCGTCGGTTTGGATGAAGCCCGCCGCCCCCGGCACCGGCGTTATCGCCGGCGCGGGCGTGCGCTTAATCCTTGAGGCCGCGGGCATCAAAAATATTTTGGCCAAAAGTTTAGGCAGCAACAATGCCTGCAATTTGGCTTACGCCACCATAGAGGCTTTAAAACTCCTCAAAAATAAAGACGCCGTGCTCTCTAAACGCGGCAAAGCCGTGGCCGAAAAAGCGCCGCTAAAGGCCGAAGAAGCCGCCCCCGCCGCCGCAGAAGCCGGCGCCGCTTAAGGCACAGGAGATAATAAATATATATGGTAAATTTAAGCACGCTATATCCTAAACACGGCTCCCGTAAAGCCAAAAGGCGCATAGGCCTTGGCATAGGCTCCGGCATGGGCCGCAGCTCAACAAAAGGCATGAAGGGCCAAACCTCGCGCTCGGGCAACGCGCGCAAGGAAAGCAAAGAAGGCGGCCAAATGCCTTTGGTGCGCCGTATACCCAAAAGCGGGTTTTCCAACGCGTCTTTTGCCGTGCCCTGCGAATTGGTTAATATCGGCTCTTTGGATAAAAAATTCAAAGCCGGCCAAGAGGTTACCCCCGAACTTTTAAAAAAGAACAATCTTACCAAAGACGTTCTTAAAATTAAAATATTGGGCAACGGCGAACTTAAAACCGCCCTTAAAGTAACCGCGCACGCGTTTTCCGCATCGGCCAAAGCCGCTATAGAAAAGGCCGGCGGCAGCGTTAACGTTATAGAAAAGAAAAGCAAAGTTTTAGTCAAACCGGCTAAAGCCGCTAAAAAGGCCAAATAATAATGGACAATAACCCCATTGCAAATATGCTGCAGTCGCCCGAGCTTCGCAAGCGCATTTTATACGTTATCATAGCGCTTGCGGTGTACAGGGTGGCTTCAATAATCCCCATACCGGGCATTAACGCCGCGGCAATAGCCTCCTTCTTTAATCAGCATCAGGGCGGTATGCTGGGGTTTTTGGATATTTTCTCCGGCGGCGCGCTGGGCAGGTTTTCGGTGCTCGCGCTGGGGATTATGCCCTATATCAACGCCTCCATCATCATGGGGCTGGTTAAGGGCGCGCACGTCTTCCCGGCTTTAGACCGCCTGGGTAAAGAGGGCGAATACGGCCGGCGCAAAGAGCAGCAGATAACCCGCGTCTTCGGGCTTATTTTGGCTCTCTTGCAAGGCTTCGGTTTAACGGTTGCCATTACCAAAATGTCTGCCCCCGGCGGCTTATCTATTGTCATAGACCCGTCGTGGTCTTTCATTGCGACCACCACCGTTACTTTGGCCGCGGGCACCATGTTTGTAATGTGGCTCGGCGAGCAAATTACGGAAAAGGGTATAGGCAACGGTATCTCGCTTATCATTTTTGCGGGTATAGTGGAAAGGCTGCCCTCCGGCATTTTGGGCCTCATCCGCCAAGTGCAAAACGAAGAAATGCAGCTTTTAACCGCGCTTATTATCATTGGCTTGGTAGTGGTTATCATGGGCATAGTTGTATGGGTTGAAACGGCGCAGCGCCAAATCCCCGTGCAATACGCAAAGCGCATGGTGGGCAATAAAATGTACGGCGGCCAAACCAGCTACCTGCCTTTAAAGATAGACCAAAGCGGCGTTATAGCCGTAATCTTTTCCATGGCGGTTTTATCCATGCCGCTGACGATAGCGCAGTTTATGCCCGAAGCCCGCTGGGCCCAGTTTATTATGGACTGGATGGGCCGCGGCGCTTTAAGCTATATGCTGCTTTACGTGGGCCTTATCATCTTCTTCTGTTATTTCTATAACTCCATGACTTTTAACCCCAAAGACATGGCCGAAAACATGAAGAAATGGGGCGGCTTTATCCCCGGCATCAGGCCCGGAGAGCCCACTAAAAATTACATAGAATGGGTAATGAACCGCATCACTTTAAGCGGCGCAATATTCGTGGCCGCCATTGCGGTTTTACCGGATATTTTAAGGATTAAATTTAACGTGCCCTTTTACTTTGGCGGCACCGCGCTGCTCATCGTAGTGGGCGTGGCTTTAGACACCGTCGGCCAGATACAGGCGCATTTACTGCAGCACAATTACGCGCCGTTGATGAAAGGCCGCGGCATAAAAGGCCGCTGGTTCAACGTCGGCGAGTAAAGCGTTAGTCTTTTGCCGGGCAATTTTCTCTCTTTAGTAAAGGGAGTACCCCGAAGGGAGGAGGGATTTAGGCAGGCCGTATGCGCACGGCATTTGTGTAATGCGCTCGGCAAGGCTCGCTAATATAAATCCCACGGCTGCTTCGCAGCCACTCCCTTTACAAAAGGGAGAAAGGGATTACTCCTCGAGGGAAAATGTCTTTATGAACATAGTTCTACTTGGCTATCCGGGCTCCGGTAAGGGCACGCAGGCCGAGTTGCTGGCAAAAAAGTATGGCTTTATGCACATTTCTACCGGCGATTTAATCCGGCAGGAAATCGCGCAAGGCACCGCTTTAGGCGTTAAGATTAAAGATTTGATAAGCCGGGGCAACCTGGCCTCGGACGAAGACACCGTGCGTTTGCTGATAAACGCCATTAATGACAGGGACGACGGCATTATTTTTGACGGCTTCCCGCGTACAACGGCGCAAGCGCAAACGCTGGACAAATATTTAGCGCGGCACGGCAAAAAGGTGGACGATATAGTGCTGCTAAGTATGCGCGAAGAAGTGGTTTTAAAACGTATTACTTCGCGCCGCGTGTGCAGCGTGCCAAGCTGCGGCGCGGTATATAACGCCACTTCGCCCGATTTTAAAGAAATTTGCGCCAAATGCGGCGGTACACTTGTAACAAGGCCCGACGATAGTTTGGAAAGCGCAAAACACCGCTTTGAGGTGTTTAAAAAGGAAACGCAGCCGCTGATTAATTATTATCAAAAATCGGCCGGCTTTAAAAAAGTTGACGGCAACGGCGCGCCGGCAGAAGTTTTCGCCGGCGTCGCGCGAGCGCTGGGGCTCAAAAAATGATAGAATTAAAGAGCCCGGCGGAGCTTGCAAAAATGCAAGAGGCCGGCAAAGTAGTTTCCTCCGTCCTCAAAGTAATGCAGGTTGAGGCGGTTTGCGGCGTTTCCACATGGAAACTAAACCAAATCGCGGAAGAAATAATAAGAGCAAACAAAGCAGTGCCGTCTTTTTTAGGTTACGGCGGTTTCCCGGCAAGCATCTGCGCTTCCGTTAACGAGCAGGTGGTGCACGGGATACCCTCTAAAAATGTAGTGCTTAAAGAAGGCGATATTATAGGCATAGACGTCGGCGCGTACCTTAACGGGTTTCACGCGGACGCTGCCCTCACCATACCCGTAGGTAAAGTTTCAGGCGGGGCTAAAAGGCTGTTGGAGCAAACCCAAAAAGCCTTGCAAAAAGCCATCTCGCTGGTAAAACCGGGCGTATATCTTGGCGATATATCGCACGCGGTGGAAACTTATGCTGCGGCAGGTAAGCTTGGCGTAGTAAGGGAGTATTGCGGCCACGGAGTGGGCCGTAACCTCCACGAGGAGCCCTCCATCCCCAACTGGGGCGCGGCGGGCAAAGGCCCCGTTTTAAAACCGGGCATGACCTTGGCCATAGAGCCTATGCTTAACCTAGGTGCAGACGAAGTAGAAGTTTTATCAGACCAGTGGACCGTTGTAACCAAAGACGGCAGTTTATCCGCCCACTTTGAGCACACGGTAGCGGTAACGGAAGGGGGGCACCTTATACTTACGGCCTAAAGCCGTAACATAAGCGGCGGCCCCGCGTAAGAGAGAATAAACTAAGGAGCTTTAGCCTTAAGGCGCAATATGAGCGATAAAATAGAAGTTGAAGGTAAAATACTTGAAGCGTTGCCCAACGCTATGTTTAAAGTGGAAATAGCGGGCGGCAAAGTTGTTTTGGGGCATATCTCAGGTAAGATGAGGATGTTCCACATAAGAATATTGCCCGGGGATAAAGTTAAATTAGAATTATCTCCCTACGACTTAACCAAAGGTAGAATAACCTACCGGGAGAAATAAATGAAAGTCAGAGCTAGCGTTAAAAAAATATGTCAAAAGTGCCAGATTGTAAAACGCAACGGCGTGGTACGCGTCGTATGTAAAGTTGCCAAGCACAAGCAACGCCAAGGTTAATTAAGAGGACAGATAAATATATGGCGAGAATCGCAGGTATAGATTTACCGAAAAATAAAAGAATAGACGTGGCCTTGCAGTATGTCTACGGCATCGGCCCCAAAATAGCCAAAGAAGTTTTAACCAAACTTTCCGGCCAGATAGACGCCGCTACCCGCGTTAAAGATTTAACCGAGCAGCAGGCCGGCCTTCTTAACACCATCTTGCAAAAAGAATATAAAGTGGAAGGCGAGCTGCGCCGCGAAGTGCAGCAAAGCATACACCGGCTTATAGAAACGGGCTCCTACCGCGGCAACAGACACCGCCGCAACCTGCCCGCGCGCGGCCAGCGCACCAAAACCAACAGCCGCACCCGCCGCGGCAGACGCAAAACCGTCGGCGCAAAGGTGAAAGCGGCGTAGCCGCTTTAATCCGGTTGCCACGGCGCCGCGTCGCAGCGAAGCGAAGACGGGCACGACAACCTGGACAAAAGCGAAACAAATTTAAAAAAACAAGGTAACAATAAAAATGGCAGAAGAAATTAAAAAAGAAACCGCGGCGACAGACGCCGCACCCCAAGCCGAAGCGGCCACCCCCGCGGCGGCCCCCAAAGGCAAAAAGAAAGCCGGCAAAGCCCCCGCCCACGGCGTGGTGCATATCAGCTGCTCTTTCAATAACACCATTGTAACCGTAACCGACGATAAAGGCGGCGCGATAGTATGGTCCACCTCAGGTTCGCACGGGTTTAAAGGCACCAAAAAAGGCACGCCCTTTGCAGCGCAGGTAACCTGCTCCAGAGTGGGCGAAAAAGCGGTAGCCTTAGGCATGAGGGAAGTTGCCGTAAAAGTAAGCGGCCCCGGCCAGGGGCGCGAAACGGCCGTAAGAGCCTTGCAGCAAGCGGGCCTTACGGTTACTTCCATCAAAGACGTTACCCCCATCCCCCACAACGGATGCAGACCGCCCAAAGCCAGGAGAGTATAACCAATGTCTAAATATACAGGACCAAGCTGCAAAAAATGCCGCAAATTATCGCAAAAATTATTTTTAAAAGGCGCCAAATGCTACAGCAACTGCGTTATGGATAAACTTGCCGCCGTCGCCAAAAAAGGCAGAGGCGGCCCGCGCAAACCCAAACTCTCGGAGTACGGCGTGCGTCTGATGGAAAAGCAAAAAGCTAAATTTATCTCCGGCATGACGGAAACGCCGTTTGCCAACCTTTTCCATAAAGCCGGCAAAGCCACCGGCCAGACGGGCGAACAATTCCTTAAATATCTGGAAACGCGCCTTGACAACATCGTCAAACGCGCCGGGTTTGCCAGCTCTCTAAGGAGCGCCAGGCAGCTTGTTTTGCACGGGCACATCAAAGTTAACGATAAAGCGGTAAACGTGCCGTCTTATCAGGTTAAACCGGGCGATAAAGTTACGCTGGTTGCAAAACTTGCAGACAACGTCAACGTAAAGCAAGGCTTGGAAGACGCGCAAAAGCGCACTCTGCGCCCCAGCTTTCTGGAGTTTGACGCCTCCAAAAACACCGCCACCTTACTAAGATGGCCGGACAGAAGCGAAAGCAGCTATCCCGTCAACGACCAGCTTATCGTTGAACACTATTCCAAATAATTTGGAGGACAAATGGCTTTTGATAATTTAGTATTACCCAAGGGTATCAAAGTAGAAGAGGAAAGCAGCACCTACGCCAAGTTTACCGCCGAGCCGTACGAATCCGGCTACGGGCATACGGTGGGCAATTCTCTGCGCCGCATTTTGCTGGCCGGCCTTGAAGGCGCGGCGGTTACCGCCGTGCGCGTAGAGGGCACCACGCACGAATACAGCACCATACCCAACATTAAAGAAGACGTTATCCAAATACTCTTAAACCTCAAAAAGTTAAGAGTAAAAATGGACGGCAAAACGCGCGAATACCTTACGCTGGAAGCCTCTAAACCCGGCGCGGTTACGGCCAAAAGCATAAAAGAAACCGGCGGCGTTGAGATTATTAATAAAGATTTGGTAATCGCCACCATAGAAGCCGGCGGCGCTTTGCGCATGGAGATAGAAATCTCCAAAGGCAAAGGCTACGGCGAAGAAACCGCCAAAGGCGCCCGCCCGGCGGGTTTTATGCCCATTGACGCGGTCTTCTCGCCCATTTTAAAAGTGCACTACGACGTCGAGCCCGCCCGCGTCGGCCAAAAGACCGACTACGACAGGCTGATTTTAGAAATCACCACCGACGGCACCCTGGAGCCCAGGCGCGCTTTACACAAAGCGGCGGTGCTTTTATCGCAGTCTTTACACATCTTCACCATAGAAGGCGAAGAGGCTCAAGCGCCCGCCCCCGAAGAAGCCGCCCCCGCGCAAGCGGATGCGGCCGCCCCCGTCGTGCCCGGAAAAGTGAACGAACTGCTGGACCAATCTATAGACTTTATAGAGCTTTCCTCCCGCTCGGTTAACTGCTTAAAAGCGGAAGGCATCAAAACCGTGCGCGACCTTGTAAAACGCACCGAAGGCCAGCTTAAGATGGTAAAAAACTTCGGCGCGCGCTCCATGGACGAAGTAAAAGAAAAACTGGCCGAGATGAACCTAGAACTCGGCATGAAACTTTAAGGATAACGTAACATGATTAAGAACACCGGATACAGAAAACTCGGCAAAACCACGTCGCACAGGCGCGCTATGCTTGCCAATATGGCAACCAGCATTGTCTTGCACGAGGAAGTCAAAACAACCTTACAAAAAGCCAAAGAAGTAAGAAGGGAAGTGGAAGGCCTTATCACCTTAGCCAAAAGCGGTGATAAGCTCGCCCTTAAAAACGCGGTGGCCGATAAAACGGCCTATAAAAAACTGACCGAGGTGCTGGCCGAAAGATACGCCGCGCGCGAAGGCGGTTATACCCGCATTTACAGGGCCGGCATACGCAAGGGCGACAACGCGGAAGTGGCAATAATCAAACTGGTGGAATAAATGTTTATAGACTATTTAGGCGGCTTGTTTTCCAACGACATGGGTATGGACCTTGGTACCGCCAACTGCCTTATATACGTAAAAGAAAAGGGCATAGTGCTTAGCGAGCCTTCCGTCGTGGCCTTAGACCGCGATACCGGCGAGGTAAAAGCCGTGGGCAGCAAAGCAAAACAAATGCTGGGCAGGACGCCCGCAAATATAGTAGCCGTACGCCCGCTTAAAAACGGGGTAATAGCGGATTTTGAAGTAACGCAGGAAATGATACGTTACTTTATCCGCAGCGTACATACAAGAAAGTCGCTGCTGCGCCCGCGCATTGTTATCGGCATACCTTCGGATATTACCGGCGTTGAACGCCGCGCCGTAGAAGACGCCGCCAAACAAGCCGGCGCCAGGGAAGTGTATCTTATAGAAGAGCCTATGGCCTCGGCCATGGGCGCGGATTTGCCCATTACCGAGCCGCACGCCAGCATGATAGTAGATATCGGCGGCGGCACCTCGGAGGTTGCCGTAATCTCTTTGGGCGGTATGGTGGTGGCCAAATCAATAGATATTGCCGGCGACGAAATTACCGACTGCATAATTCAATATTTCCGTAAAAAATACAATCTTATTATCGGCGAAACTACCGCAGAAGACGTTAAAATCAACATAGGCTCCGTATATCCCCTGGACGAAGAAAAGTCCATGGAAGTTAAAGGCCGCGACCAAACCCA
>JAISVV010000052.1 GCA_031271365.1 Elusimicrobiota bacterium
CTTTGCGGGCAACAGGGACAGAACCGGCGCCAACGATATAAACTTGCAGCCGTACTCAACGCTTAACTTTGACGCAAGCGCAGGCAGAAATATCCGCCTCAGCGGCGGCATAAGCGGCGGCGGAGAGGAAGCCGTAATAGATAAAACCGGCCAGGGCGCTTTGGTTATAAACGGCATTTCCAACGAGTATAGGGGCAGCTTTCTGCTAAGAAACGGCGCTTTGGTTATCGGCGCGGGCGGCTCTTTCAGCGCAAACAGGTTTGACCAAAGCATGGGCGCGGTTTTTGATTCTTCCGGCAACGGGCAAAGCGATACTTTTAATGCAGGCGCGCTGCTGCTTAACGGCAGCACTTATATAGACGCCGACGCAAGCGCCCGCACGGCGGATAGATTTGCGGTTAGCTCTTCTTTTACCGCGGGCGCGACGGGCAATGTGCGGCTTGCGGGGGATCTTTTTGTCCGCCTTAACGGCGCGTTGGCGCCGGCGCAGGCGCAAACGCCCGCGCTGCTTGCCACCCTTATAGATTTTAACGGGGAGCTTACGGGGCGCTTCCTGACGCTTAATATGTTTGGCGGCGCCGTGGGCGACAGGACGCAGTTCTATTTAGATTATCTTGCAGACAGAGTTAACCTTATGTATATTTTAAGCGCCCTAAACGCCGCCTTAATGCCGCATAACGCGGCAGAAGTCAAGAAAACTTTTGACCGCCTTGAGGCAGCGGGCCCCAGCGGCGAAACGGCGGCAATTATAACGGCCGTAAACAATATGCCGCAAACCGCGGACGCGCAAAACGCCTTAACGCGGCTAAGCGGCGATTTTTTAGCCAATGCCATAAGCATGAGCGCGCTAAACACGGGCAGAGAGCAGCTTTACGCCCGCATAAAACCGCGCCGCTCCGACGCGCAGCCAAATGTCTGCGCGCTGTGCCAAAACGCGCCCGCGCTTTGGGCGCACGCTTTTGGAAATACGCTGCGCCTTGACGGGGACAAAAACTCCCCCGGGCAATTTACGGCAAACGGCTATGGCGCGCAGGCCGGCTGGGAAATTATAAATAAAGAAAGATTTGCCGGCGGCGTTTATATAAACTATTCCGACAATACCTTAAAGCAGCAGGCCGCCGAGGCCGATATGCAGGCTTTGGGCCTTGGCGCCTACGGCGGCTGGTTTTGGGGGCAATGGGCTTTTAAAACGTCGCTCACGCTGGGCAGGCAAAACTTTAAAGGCAAAAGAAATATAAATATAGCGGGCCTTACCCCCATGAGCGCAAAGGCGGATTTTAACGACTATTCCATAGTATTTGACGGCGCGCTGGAGTATAATATAGCGCTATTGGAGCTTATTGCCCTTAAGCCTTTTTTAGGCGCGCAAAGCGCCCTGATAAGAAACAGCGCCTTTACGGAAACCGGCGCGCCCGGCGCAAATTTGGAAGTTAAGGCCGGCAGTTACATAAGGACAACCGCCTTCGGCGGCGTTGAGCTTAGCGGCGCGGAAAGCAAATTAAGCTGGTACGCAAACCTGTACGCAAATTTAGCGCTTAGCGGCAAGATAAATAAAATTGAAGCGCATTTTGCCGGCGCGCGGCCGGCTATGGACATATGGAGCGCGCAGCACGGCGCGCTGAGCGCAAACGCGGGCCTTGGCGCGGAATATGAGGTCTTTAGAAATATAAGCCTCTACGCAAACACGGGGGCGGGGATTAGCGACAAATCAAAAAATTATTGGGGCAATTTGGGCGTTAACTACAAATTTTGCGGCGGGAAAACCGCCTGCCCCAAACCCGCGCGGGCGCAAGAACCTTTACCCGCGCCGCCGCCGGCTGCGGTAAAACCTAAGCAAACATTAATTATAGGGGACGCCTATTTTTCCTACGGCAGCGCGGCGGCGGGGCCGCAGCTTAGAGAATATTTAAAAACCCGGGCGCGGGAATTGGAGCAAACGCAATATTCTAAAATAATCATTACGGGCCACAGCGACAGCGCCGGCCCGGCCCGCGGCAATCAAGCGCTTTCCGAGGCGCGCGCAAAAACGGTGGCGGATTATTTTATAGAATACGGCATAAGCGCGGACAAAATAGAATACTTCGGCCTGGGCGAAAGCAGCCCCGCCGCCGATAATACCACGGCGCGCGGGCGCAGGTTAAACCGCCGTGCGGAAATAAAGGTACAATAAGGGCAGCCGCAAAAATATCGCAGGAGAAATTATGGAAAGAAAAATAAAAAAAATAGTAACCGGCGTGCCGACGCAAGACGGCGCCGGCGTAAAGCTGACCCGCGTTTTAGGCCGCGGCGACGTTGCGGACTTTGACCCTTTTTTAATGCTTGACGCCTTTGACTCCGCCAACCCGCAGGATTATATAAAGGGCTTCCCGTGGCACCCGCACAGGGGGATAGAAACCGTAACCTATCTTATCCGCGGCGACATAGAGCACGGCGACTCTTTAGGCAATAAAGGCAGCATTGTAGACGGCTCCAGCCAGTGGATGACGGCGGGCAGCGGCATTATCCACCAGGAAATGCCCAAACCCGCGCCGCATCTTTTGGGCTTGCAGCTTTGGATAAACCTGCCTAAAAAAAATAAAATGACAAAGCCCGCTTACCGCGATATCCGCCCGGAAAATATAGCAAAAATAGAAGAAGACGGCGCGACAATCGGATTAATATCGGGCGAGTATAAAGGCAAAAAAGCGCAGACGCAGGGCGAATACGTTAAAGCCACGCTTTTAGACGTAGCCGTTAAAGCCGGCAAAAAGTGGCAGCTTGATACGGCCGAAGATAAAAATATATTTGTCTATATAGTTGAAGGCAGCCTTATTATAGACGGGCATGAAGTGCCGCAAAAAAGCGCGGCGCTGCTGGGCGGGGGCGACGTTTTTAAACCGCAGGCCGGCGCAAAAGGCGCAAGATTTGTGCTTTTTGCCGGCAAGCCGCTGCGCGAGCCCGTGGCCTGGGGCGGCCCTATAGTAATGAACACGCAAGAGGAGCTGGAAAAGGCCTTTGAAGAATTAGACAGCAATGCGTTTATAAAAGACAATCACCCCAAAAACGCCGCTTAAACCTAAAAAACCCGCTCAGGCGAGCGGGTTTTTTATTGCCTCCGCCGCGACGTAAAACCTAAAAAAATTGACCGAAGGGGCGCAATATGCTATTGTTTCTATATATAGAAACACGGAGGTTTTATTATGCCCGGATTTACAAAAAAAACAGCTAAAAAAAATTTAAATTCTTTTGTCAGACATTTACTTAAAATCAAAACGGAAGAACAACTGGAAGCCTTTTTAAGCGAAATAATGACCGCAAAGGAAATTGTAACCCTCTCCCTGCGCTGGCGGCTCTTAGAGCTGCTGCGCGCCGGCCAAAGCCAGCGCGGTATAGCTAAAACCCTTGGCATAAGCCTGTGCAAAATTACGCGCGGCTCAAAAATATTAAATAAAAAAGGTTCAATAACAAAACAAATTTTAGATACAGAGGAAATACCATG
>JAISVV010000088.1 GCA_031271365.1 Elusimicrobiota bacterium
CTCGCCCGTTTCATACGCGGCGCGAAAGCAGATAAACGCCGCAGCTTTGCCGCCGGCCTCCAGCTTAAAAACTTTGGCAAAATTATTTTTAATTTCGGCCTCAAAAGCCTGCGCGCTCCATTGCGCGGCGTAAGGCTGCGCGGAGGCTATTTCAAAAAAACTTTGCGCGTCGCGCGCCTCGGCGGGCATAAAAACGGGCGTCATTTACCCGCCTTATAAGCCTTTGCCGTAGCAGGGCGCGGCGGCTTCATAAAGATAACCACATTATTTCCCCGTCTCAAACCGCGCGGGCTTTAGATAAAGCGGCTCTAAAACCTGCGCCTTAGGCGTTTTGGTAATTTTAGCCAAAGCTATTAAAGTTGCGCCCCGTATTTTGTTTAAAGCCGCCGGCGCGTAAGAGTAGGGGCCGCCTAAAATTGTTTTAAGCGGCGCGCCGTCTTTGCCCCGGCCGCAAATAAAAAGCGGCCGCTTTTGCTTTTTAAGCAAGGCCTTCAAATCGTCCAGCCCAAGCCACAAGGGCTGCTGTTTGCCGTCGCATATTTGCGCAAAATATTCGTCGCGCGAAGCGTGGGCTACGGCAACGATAACGCGGCCTTTGGCCGCGCCGGCGGCCTGGTATTTAAGCGCGTCAAAAACCGTGGCGCTTGCCGTCTCGCTGCCGGCCAAAACATTTAACATAGAGGCCAAAGTTATACCTATACGTATGCCCGTAAAGCGGCCGGGGCCTTTAATAAAAAAAACCTTATCCACGTCGGCAAGCGCGCAGCCCGCCCCGGCAAAAAGTTTTTTTAAAAGCGGAAATATAAGCTCCTCCTGCTTTAAGCCGCTTTTTTTGGCGGCGTAAACTTTGCCGCGCGCTTCCAAAGCGCACAGCAGCGGGCTTGCGCTGCTGTCTAAAGCTAAAATTACTTTGTTTTTTGCCATAAATTTTCCAGGATATCTTCGTACTTTTTGCCGCGCGCTTTAAAGGTTATCCGCCGCTTGTCGCCGGTTTTTAGTTTTATATCAATTTCAAGCCGTTCTTTGCCAAAAAAACCGGCGGCGGCCTGCGGCCATTCGGCCAAAATTATCGCGCTTTCGTCTTCTAACATTTCCTCGTAGCCCAGGTTAAACATCTCCGCGCTTTCAAGCCTAAATAAGTCTATGTGGTATATGGTTGCGTTTTTGTTTTGATATTTTTTCATCAAGCTGAAACTTGCGCTTACGGGCCGCTTTTTAAAACCAAAAAACCGCGCCAGCGCGCTTACCATAACCGTTTTACCCGCGCCTATGGGGCCGTTAAAAAAAATAATTTCCCCCCCGGCCAGCAGCGCGGCCAGGTTTTTTGCCAAAGCCTCCGTGCCCCGCGGCGAGGAAGTGCTGCAAACCAGTTTTTTCATAACGCGGCCTTAACCGCCAAAGTTTTGCCGCCGGCCTCCACGCGGCGCGCGTCTTTAGGGCCCGCCACGGCGACGCCGTCAACGCGGTAATAGTAGTGATACTCGCCTTTAGGCAGCAGCAAAGTTGTTTTAAAACCGCCGTTTTGGGCGCGCTCTAAAAGCACTTCCCGCTCGCCCCAGTTATTAAACGCGCCATGCAGGCTTACTTGCCCTGCGGCCTTGTCCTGATAGGTAAAAGTTACTTCCACGGGCTCTAATTTTTTCAGATTTACCGGCGCAAGCAATTGCGCGGGTTTCAGGCCGGCAGCATCGGTATGGTAAAGCACGCTGCGCAGCGCGGCGCGCCTATAGCCCGCCACGGCGGCCAAAACCAAAACCACAGAGGCCGCCACCGCCGCCGCGTAAAACAAAACGCTGCATAAAGGCAAACGCTTATTTGTCATCAATATATTCCCGCACGTGTAATTTTGCGCCCAAATTTTGCGCCAGTTTTTGCGCGGCGGCAACGTCTATACCCTGCTTGTCCACGATGGACAGCGCAACGCTGCCCGGCGGCATTTTTTGCGCCGTAAGCCTGATAAAATCCTGCATGCTTTCAAAAGCGTCGGCGGCGTATTTTTGCTGCGGCCGCACAATGGCGAGCCACTGCGCTTTATCCGGCGAGTTTAGGCTTATGTTCACCTTATCCAAAACGCCGGCCAACTCGCCCGTAACGTCGCGCCCGTAAACCAAATTGGCAAGCCCGACGGTGTTTAACCGCAGCGGGATTTTGTATTTTTTAAGCTCTTTTGCCGCGGCAAGCAGGGTTTCAAGGCGCATGGTGGGCTCGCCGTAGCCGCAAAAAACAATCTCCCGCGCGCTTTGCAGGCCAAGCTCAAACTCTGCGGCGCGGATAACTTCCCCGGCGGAAGGCTCCTTCCCGCAAAGGTTTAAATTATAGCCTTCAAACTTCATGGAAAATTTATTTTTAAGGCAAAACGCGCAAGCGTTAGGGCAGCGGTTTGTAAGGTTAATATACAAAGCGTCTTTAAAGCGGTAAACAATTTTAGGCGCGGTATTTTGCATAAGTAAATTATAGCATTAGTAACGCGCGCGTGCGATATGATAAAATATCTTTGAGCGCTTATGGCGCTTATAGCGCTTTGAGCGCTTAAAGCACTTTGGAGAGGTGGCCGAGCGGTTTAAGGCGCTTGTCTTGAAAACAAGTGTGCCGGAAACGGCACCGTGGGTTCGAATCCCTCCCTCTCCGCCATTTAGTCCCCCGGTTTAGAGAAAGTCACCTCTAACCCGGGGGATTCTTTATTGTCTCGTCGGGGGGCTTGAATACAAAAACGCTTAGAGCATTCTCTGGTCACGGTGGTCACGG
>JAISVV010000160.1 GCA_031271365.1 Elusimicrobiota bacterium
CGAAATCGCCAAAGAAAGGGAAGAAAAAATCCTGCGTATGATAGTGCAGGAGTTTGTGGAAACCCGCAAGCCCGTCGGCTCGGAGCTTGTGGCCCAAAAGGGTTTGCCCGGCGTTTCCAGCGCAACAATACGCAACGCGATGAAAAAGTTAGAAGACGAGGGCTATCTCTTCCAGCCGCACGCCTCGGGCGGCAGAATACCGACGGATAAAGCGTACAGGTTCTACGTAGATTATCTGTCCAAAATCCAAAAAATAGCCGCCAAAGAACGCGAGAAAATAGAAAAAGAATACCGCCAAAATACCGACGAAATAAACCGCGTCATGGCCCAAACTTCGCGCATGCTTTCAATGCTGTCGGGTTCGGCGGGTTTTGTGCTGCAAAGCAGCGTGCAGGACAGCGTGGTGCAGCGTTTGGATTTTATCCCGCTGGGCCCTTTTAACGTGCTGGCGGTTTTAGTTACAAAAGAAGGCGTTGTAAAGCACTGGCCCGTTAAAGTGGGCTACGCTATTGCGCCGACGCGGCTTTTAATGCTTAGCGCGTTTATAAACGAGCAAATTTCCGGCCGCGCCTTATACGAAGCGCAAAGAATACTTTGGCAAAACCTGCAAACCGGCCATGGCGATATAGACGGCTTCAGCCAGCTGGCCTTCCAGATTTTAAAAGAGATGACGGCGCAGCAAACCTCTGCCGAGCGGCTGTATATTGAAGGCATGAGCCAGCTTTTAGAAAACGTGGAAACGCAGGAATACGGCGAAGTAAGCAAAATGCTGCGCGTGATGGAAGACAGGGATAGATTTGCCGGCTTTCTGGGCGAGATAATGCAGGATATGCAGCGCCCCGGCGCGGATAAAAAAATATCCGTCAGCATCGGCGCGGAAAACGAGCTTAGCGAACTTAAAAACATAAGCATAATAACCTCTGCCTATCAGGCGGGGGATAAGACTTTGGGGATACTGGGCATCGTGGGGCCTAAGCATATGGAGTACGGGCGCATGATGTCGATAGTAAACTTTATAGGCGGCCTTTTAACGACGACGATAGAAAACTGGGCCTCCTCTTTGGAAAACCAAAATGACAAAGAAAAAAACAAATAAACAAGAAGAAACCGGCCCCGCGGGGGAAGAAATAACCGAGGCCGCGCCGCAGGAGGCGCAATCAGCGCCGCAGGAAGCCCCAAAATCGCCCGATTATTACGACCAGCTTTTGCGCCTTCAGGCCGATTTTGAAAACTACCGCAAACGCACCGAGCGGGAAAAGCCGCTTTTTATCCGGTTTGGCAAAGCGGAAGTTATAAAAAAATTGCTGCCTTTGTACGACGCATTGCAAAAAGCGCGGGCTGAGGTGGAAAAAAATGACGCCGGCGCCGGCCATATAGAGCAGGGCCTCAAAATGATTTTTGAAGAGTTTGAAAAATTCTTTAAAACCGAAGGCGTGGAAGTGGTTAACGCCCAAGGCAAACCATACGACCCTATGACGCAGGAAGTTGTTACAACCATGCCGTGCGAAGACGATTTACAAGACGGCATAGTGCAGCAAGAACTTTGCCCCGCCGTTATGCACGATGGTAAAATTATCCGCCCCGCGCAGGTAATAGTGGGTAAAAAGAAGCAAGAAGCAAATTAATTTTATTAGTCATTGCAAGGTCTTTTTTTCTGTCATTGCGAGGAGCCAAGGGCGCGGCAATCTCATGCCGTTAAAGGTAAACAATATTAATGAGATTGCCGCGCCTGCGGCTCGCAGTGACGGCATTAAAACTAACAACAATCAAAAACTTTAAGGAGAACAAAAACATATGTCTAAAATTATAGGTATTGACTTAGGTACATCAAACACCGCCGCGGCGGTTATGGAAGGCGGCAAAGCCACCGTTATCCCCTCGGCCGAGGGCAGCTCCATAGGCGGCAAGGCCTTCCCCTCCTACGTGGCTTTTACCAAAGACGGCCAACGCTTAGTGGGCGAGCCCGCCCGCAGACAGGCGGTAGCCAACCCGGAAGGCACGGCAACCGCTTTTAAAAGAAGAATGGGCGAAAACTTTAAATTCAGCCTGCGCGGCAACGATTTTACGCCGCAGCAGCTGTCGGCCTTTGTGCTGCAAAAAGTTAAAAAAGACGCCGAGGCCTTCTTAGGCACCAGCGTGGAAAAGGCAGTCATCACCGTGCCCGCTTATTTTAACGATAACCAGCGCCAGGCCACCAAAGACGCCGGCAAAATCGCCGGCCTTGAAGTTGTAAGGCTTTTAAACGAGCCCACCGCTGCCGCCTTAGCCTACGGCATTGATAAAACGGGCAAAGAGCAAAAGATTTTGGTGTTCGATTTGGGCGGCGGCACGCTGGACGTTACCATCATGGAAATGGGCAAAGAGGGCACGTTTGACGTTATGTCCACCTCCGGCGATACAAAGCTGGGCGGCACCGATATGGATAACGCCGTTATTGACTGGATTTCAAGCGAGTTTAAAAAACAGCACGGCATAGACGTTTCCGCCGATAAACAGGCCATGATGCGCCTTAAAGACGCGGCCGAAAAGGCTAAGATAGAGCTTTCCACCACCATGGAAACCGATATCAACCTGCCCTTTTTAACCGCAGACGCCTCGGGCCCTAAACACTTGGAAATGAAGCTCTCTCGCGCCAAACTGGAAAGCCTTGTGCGCCCCACCGTCGACCGCTGCGGCGCGTCTATAGACCGCGCGGTTGCGGACAGCAAACTTTCCATGAGCCAAATTGATAAAATCATCATGGTAGGCGGCCCCACGCGTATGCCCATAGTGCAGGAGTACGTGGAAAAGCACGTGGGCAAAAAAATAGAGCGCGGCATTGACCCCATGGAATGCGTTGCCGACGGCGCGGCCATACAAGCCGGCGTGTTAACCGGCGACGTAAAAGATATCTTGCTGCTTGACGTTACCCCGCTTTCTTTAGGTTTGGAAACTTTAGGCGGCGTGATGACAAAACTTATCGAGCGCAACACCACCATACCCGTGCGCAAGACGCAGGTTTTCAGCACCGCGGCCGACAGCCAGCCGGCGGTAACCGTCAACGTTTTGCAGGGCGAGCGCCCCATGGCCAAAGATAACGTGCCCCTTGGCAAGTTTGACCTTGACGGCATACCCCCCGCCCCGCGCGGCGTGCCGCAGATAGAGGTTACTTTTGATATCGACGCCAACGGCATTTTAAAAGTATCGGCAAAAGATTTGGGCACAAATAAAGAGCAGCATATCACGATAACCGCGCCCAACAAGCTTAGCGAGGAAGAGGTTAACAACTTCGTCAAACAGGCCGAGCAATTTGCCGACGAAGACAAAAAAACCAAAGAGCGCATAGAAGCCAAAAACAACGCCGACAGCGTGCTCTATCAGACGGAAAAAGCGCTAAAAGACCACGGCGACAAAGTATCGCAGGACGAACGCCTGAAGATTGACGCCGCCCTAAGCGAGCTTAAAGACGCCATAAAATCCGACGACGCCGAGCGCATGAAAAAAGCCGCCGACGCCGCCTTAGAAGCCGGCCAAAAACTCGGCGAAGCCATCTACAAAGCCCAACAAACAGCCGCCGGCGGCGCAAGCCAACCGGGCGCGCAGCCGCAAGCCGAGCAACCCCAACCCAACGCCGAACCCAAAAAAGAAGACGTGGTAGAAGCGGAAGTCGTGGACGGAAAATAAGTTTAAAACAGAGCCCTCTCCATATTTTTCGGAGAGGGTTCTGTACTTAATTTTATGAAAAAAGATTGGAAAATAGAAAGTATATGCGAGCTTCGTTATAAAGCCTTTAGGCAAGGGTGCCCAAACGAAGGAATACTTATAGAAATAAAAAAGTGTCATGGCGGGTATCGCCCTCATGGCAATTATAATTTTTGGGGTATAAGGCAAGGGGCCCCTTATCAGGATTCTGACGAATATAAAACAATAAAAGATGCGCTAGAAGGGTGGCTTAATACATTGGATATTTATTGGCATGATGATTATACGACAGAGCAATATTGTTGGGTTTTCCCTAATATTCCCCAAAGAGTTTTATTGGGTAGTGGAAAGTGGATTGACGCAGACATCTTTAGAGAAAAAGGCAGAGCTTTTTTCCTCCCCCTTAACGAGGGGGGAGGCCACACGAGCGACAGCGAGTGAGGGGCTGCCGTCATTGCGAGGACTGAAAGGACGCGGCAATCCAGTCGTTCAAATTAAAATATGAAAGCGTTTGTCTATATACTCTTCAATAAAAAACACGGCACGCTTTATTGCGGCGTTACCAGCGATTTGGCAAAAAGAATTTGGCAACATAAAGAAAAACTTGTTGACGGCTTTTCTAAAAGATACGCAACGGATAAGCTGGGTTATTACGAAATTTTTGACTCTATAACGCAAGCCATAACAAGAGAAAAACAAATAAAAGCCGGCTCGCGTAAAGATAAAACAGATTTGATACAAAAGAAGAACCCGCAATGGCTTGATTTATATGCGGAAATTGTAAAAAGATAAAGACTGGATTGCCGCGTCCTTTCAGTCCTCGCAATGACGGGAATATGTACAGGGGCATATCTTCAGCCGTCATTGCGAGAAGCGCAGTGACGCGGCAATCCGGTCTAAAAACCATAGGGAACAATACAATGGCCAACAAAGAAGATTACTACTCAATTTTAGGCGTGCAGCGCAACGCGAGCGAGGGCGAAATTAAATCGGCCTACCGCAAACTTGCCATGAAGTACCACCCCGACCGCAACCCCTCGGCCGACGCCGCGCAGGAGTTTCGCCGCGTCAACGAGGCTTTTGAAGTCCTCTCCGACGGGCAAAAGCGCCAAATGTACGATAATTACGGGCACGAGGGCGTCAATATGGGCGGTTTCGGGCAGGGCGGCTTCGGCGCGGGTGGCTTTAGCGGTTTTGGCGGGTTTGAAGATATCGTAAGCTCCGTCTTCGGCGACGTTTTCGGCGGCAGCTTCGGCGGCGGGGCAAGCCGGCGCA
>JAISVV010000045.1 GCA_031271365.1 Elusimicrobiota bacterium
CGCCCGCGCCGGGGCCCAGCTCTATAAGGTGGTCGGCCGCTAAAATGGTGTCTTTATCATGCTCTACGATAATTAAAGTATTATCTAAATCGCGCAGGTTTTTAAGCGTTTCTATAAGGCGGTCGTTATCGCGGCTGTGAAGGCCGATGGTGGGCTCGTCGAGCACATACAAAACGCCGGTAAGGCCGCTGCCTATTTGCGTGGCAAGGTGTATGCGCTGCGCCTCCCCGCCGGAGAGGGTTTGCGATTTTCTATCCAATGTTAAGTAGTTAAGGCCGACGCTGTTTAAAAAGTTAAGGCGCGCCTTAATCTCTTTTAAAACCTGTTTGCTGATAAGCTGCTCGCGCTCGGTAAGTTTTAAATTGTTTACAAAATCCAAAGCGTATGTAACCTGCATTGAAGTAACTTCCGCTATATTTTTGCCCTCTATGTAAACCGAGAGAGCCTCCGGCTTTAAGCGCGCGCCGCGGCAGACGGGGCAGGTTATCTCGCGCATGTATTTTTGGTAAATTTCTTCGCGGACAAACTCGCTCTCGCTGTCGTTGTGGCGGCGTTTTAGGTTGCCTATTACGCCCTCAAACTGGCTGTAATTGCCCGACCAATGCACCTTGTACATTACATACTGCCCGCCGAATAAAATAATTTCCTGCTGCTTGCGGGTAAGTTTGTTCCAGGGCTTGTCCATGGGTATTTTTTGGGATTTGCAGACAGATTCCAAAATCTCGTTATAATAACCCGCCCAGGAGTTTTTCCAGCGGTTGGTGCGGTTTGTTACCGGCGAGGACCATGCCGCCACCGCGCCCTCTTGTATAGTTAAAGTTTTATCGGGCACAACCAAATCTTCGTCGATTTCTATTATAATGCCCAGGCCGTTGCAGTTTGGGCACGCGCCCTGTGGGGAGTTAAAGGAAAACAGGCGCGGTTCCAGTTCGCCAAAGCCTATGCCGCAGGCGGTGCAGGCATTGGTTTCGCTGTAATTAAAAACCTCTTTGCCCTGTTGTATTTTTACTATGCCTTTGGAGTATCTTACGGCCAGCTCCAAGGCGTCGGTTATGCGTTCTTTGTCGCCCGCGTCTACGTAAATTTCGTCTATAACCAAATCCAAATCGTGTTTTTTATAGCGCGCCAGCTTGGGCGGGTTGGATAAGCTGTGCTCAACGCCGTTGGCTATGATTTTTACATAACCCTGCTGCTTAAGTTTTTTAAATAAATCTTCATATGTGCCTTTTTTGCCCGATATCACCGGCGAGAGCACCAAAGCCGTTTTACCCTCAAAGCGTTTTAAAATATCGCCCGCTATGGCTTGTATTGACCATTGCTCCACGGGCCGGGCGCATTGCGGGCAAAAGCGTTTGCCTATGCGCGCGTAAAGCAGGCGGAAGTAGTCGTAAATTTCGGTAACCGTTGCAACCGTGGAGCGCGGGTTGCGGCTGGGGTTGCGCTGCTCTATGGAAATAGCCGGCGACAGGCCGTCAATTAAGTCGACGTCGGGCTTTTCCATCAGTTCTAAAAACTGGCGGGCGTAGGCGGACATGCTTTCAACGTATCTGCGCTGGCCTTCGGCGTAGATGGTGTCAAAAGCCAGAGAGCTTTTGCCGCTGCCGGAAAGCCCCGTCACCACCACCATTTTGCCGCGCGGTATTTTAAGCGAGATATTTTTTAAATTATGCGTTTTTGCGCCGGTTATGGATATGTATTTCATGTAGTTATATTATATAATTTACGGAGCGCAGCGTATAGCCGCCGCCTTTTGCCGTCGTTGCTTCGTCCCTCGCAAGTGACGGCATGGAGCAAATGTGAAAATTAAACAAACCATAATCTTAATAGTAAGCTGCCTGATGTCGGTTTCTATCGTGGGGTGGCTTATATATGATTCCAAGGATAATTTTATCAAAATCTGGCGGGAGGTTAGTACCATTTACCTGCTTTTGGCTTTGCTGTCTTCGGCGGTAATTTATGTGTTTATGGGGCTTTCCCTGTGGGAGACGCTAAAGCTGCTGGGTAAGCGCATACACTTGGGCGCGGCCGTAAGCATTGCGTTTGTGTCTACCACGGTAAATTATTTGATATCCAGCCTGGGAGTAAGCGGGTTTGCGCTGCGCGCGCATTTGCTGGGCAAGCGCAATGTGCCGCTGGGCACAAGCGTTATGGCAAGCATAGTAATATCGGTGCTTTTATACGCGGTTTTAATAGTTATAATTTTGCTTGGCACGCTGCTTTTGTTTTTAACCCGCGGCGCCACGGCCACAGCCGAGCAAATGGGCCGCAACTTTGCCGTAATGGTGGCCATTGCGCTTATCGGCGCGTTTATAACGGCGTTTTTCTTTAATAACGAGTTTAGGTTCAAAAGCCTCCGCAACGGCTTTAGGCTGCTTAATAAGGCTGTTTACAAAATCTTCGGCAAGCTGATACCGCGCACCAACTTTTCGGCCTTTGAAAAGCAGTTTGATAACGGGATACGCACGATACACGACAATAAATCCAAACTTACCGGCGCGATAGCCTGCGTTTGCGGCGATTGGGTTTTTACCATACTGATTTTATATTTGGCGTTTTTGGCCGTGGGCGTTGTAATACCCATAGACGTGCTTATTGCCGGCTTTGCCCTGGGTATGCTTACCACTTTGATACCCATTTTGCCCGGCGGCCTTGGCGCGATGGAACTGGCGATGGCGTCCGTCTTCAGCCAGATGGGCGACGTGCCGTGGGAGACGGCGCTTTCCGCCGCGTTGATTTACAGAGTTGTCTATTACATTATCCCCGGCATTATAAGCGTTATAGTTTACTGGGGTTTAAAATTATCCGAGCCGGCGGCTTTAACCACCAACCGCGCCAGGGAGTACTTGCGTAATGAAGCAAAAAATCAATAATATGCAGCCCGTTGCCGCCGCCACGGCCTACGTGCACGAGCGCGCCGTTTTAATCGGCGGCGTGGAGCTGGGGGAAAACGTTTCCATATGGCCCAATGCCGTGCTGCGCGGCGATATCGCTGAAATCATTGTGGGCGCAAACAGCAATGTGCAGGATAACGCAACTATACACGTGGATTTTGGAAGGCCCGCGATTATCGGTAAAAATGTAACTATAGGCCACAACGCCGTGGTGCACGGCGCGGTGGTGGGCGATAACACGCTTATCGGCATGGGCGCCATTGTGATGGAAAGCGAAATCGGCCCCAACTGCATTATCGGCGCGGGCGCGCTGATACCGGCGGGCAAAACCATACCCGCAGGCAGCCTTGTTATAGGCAGCCCCGCCAAAGTGGCCCGCGCTTTGAGCGAGGACGAGATTGCGCATTTATCGCAGCACGCTTTGGCGTATGTTAAGCTGGCGTCGGCGTTTGTGGAGGGGGAAAATGGCTAAAATTTTACTGATAGAAGATTCCAAAACCCTGGCCGGCGCGCTTAAAACCGCGCTTGAGCTTAAAGGCCACGAGGTGCATTGGGTAAGCGACGGGCGGGAGGGCTTCCCTGCCGTTAAAAAGTACACGCCCGATATTATTTTGCTGGATTTAATGCTGCCGCACGTAAGCGGATACGAAATTTGCAAAGCCGTTAAAACCGATAACGGCACCTGGCGCATACCGGTGGTAATAATGTCCACCTTAACCAAGCCCGAGCAAAAAGAACGCGCCATGGAAGCGGGGGCCGACCATTTTATTGATAAGCCGTACGATTTAAAAGCCACGCTTGCCGAGATTTTTAGGTGGTTGGAGTAGGGGGGACAAGCGGGGGTAAAATGAGCAATGAGATTAATTTTGAATATAAGGGGCGAGCGGAGAAGAGTTTCAACTATATAAAAACACTTGGTATAAAAATTATACCAAGTGTTTTTATTTTTAAATATTTTATTACTTGTTGTTTTTTTGGCAGTATTGCGCTGCCGGCCCGCGATAGTTACTGCAAGGCGGCTGCGCCATCGTACCAGGGTAAAAATTTTTGATGGGGAACGTTTTTAACCTGCGGCGGATTGGGGTTAAGGCTGCGCCCGTTTAGAACCTCTTCGTATTTTTTAAGATATTCCAGCGCCATGCGCTTTGAACTAAAAAGGTCGCGCGCATATTCGTGGCAGCGCCGCCCGGAGAAGGCGTCTATCTCACGGCAGGCTTTGCTGAGCTGCGGCCTGCTGTCGCTTAAAAAGCCGACGTCGGGGGTAACCAGTTCCGGCAGGGAGCCGTAGGGCGTTGCCAAAACGGGGCAGCCAAAATATAAACTTTCTATAACGGCGATGCCAAAAGGCTCGTGCCACAATACGGGGAAAACCAAACCTTTGGATTGCTGCAGCAGGATAAGTTTTTCCCGCCCGCCTACCATGCCGTAAAATTTAACCCTGGGGCTTAATGTAAAGCGAAAGCCCATCTTAAAATTAAGCCGGCTGCCGCCGAGGACGGCCAGTTCTTCGCGCTTGCCTGCGGCAAGCACGGTTGATACCGCGCCTTTTAAATTTTTAACGCGCCACGCCGCCTTGCCCAGAAAATGAAAATAGCGCCTTTGATTATCTAAAGCAACCGGGCCGTAATCGTCCCAATCCATACCATTGTAAACATAGCTGTTGCTGCCAAAACGAAGAGCGTGGTTTTTGGAGACGTATACCTCCCGCTCATTATCGCCGCCGTACTGGCCGTGATTGGTCTTAATGTAGTTAGGCAAATCGGCGGCGTCCTGTGGCACGTCGCCGTGGAAGTGTATTATATCCGTCCCTTTTGGCAACTGCGGCAGGAAGGGTTTTGCGCCGTCGCAGGGTATAACGGCGGCAAAGTCGCTTTTTGTGCGCCCGTCGCACATGAAGGTAACTTTATGCCCCATTGCGGCAAGTGCTTTGCCAAGATACCAGACAACGCGTTCCGTGCCGCCGTAAAGCGCAGGCGGCAAAACCGCGTTGCAAACCAATACTATATTCATGTTGATATTGCTCCTTTAGCTTTGATTTAGCTTTTTTGGCCAATAAAAAACGGCCGCCATATTTGAGCCTATCGAAGTAACCCAAATATGACAGCCGTAGTTCCCTGCCCGAAGGCAGGGAACATTCGACACGCAAGGTTAAGAGGATCAATCCTAACAATGCGCGTCTGATAACGAGCTGTCTTTGGACTTCGATAGCGCCTTTGATATTCTCAAAAGCTCTTCCCGCTTTTCACGGGATTCCAAAAACAGAAATCAAATTGTAACGGGGTTTTTAACCCCGCATAAACATCGTCGGCTCCTTGGCGGATTGGTATGTAAAAATTGTAGCATAAAAATCTACGTTAAATAAACCAAAAAAATCCGCAAAACGCTAGAATATTAATCGGTATAAAAATTATACCAAGTGTTTTTTGAGGTTAAAGTCGTATGTTTACTTTTTTGCCGCGCTGTTGTTGCGCCATAGCTGCTGTCGTGGGCAAGGCTTGCGGCAATACCCCGCCATCGGGCAATAAACATCCCCCGGCCCAGCCGGGGGTTTTTCACAAACGGGCGTAGCCCTTCTCTAACGGCCACGCGCCAAGCGCGTATTTAAAAACCTGACATATGCAAAGTAGTCTTTTGTGCGATAATTTTGTAGTTTAAAAAAATAACAAAAAATATTTTTTCTTTATATAAAAACAAAAAAACAGACCCTCGTGAGAAACGACAAAAAACTCTTTATCGGTGAAACCTTAACGGAACCCCCGGCCCAGCCGGGGGTTTTCTAAAGACAATAAAATTTAATCGGTACAATTTTTATACCGATTAAAATATGTTCCAAAATGTAATCACGCCTTAAAAACAAGCCTTAAGGGTAACTGCTCCTGAAATACGGCCCCCCTCGCAGCCGCTCCAAAAACCGCACTGCTCCCAAGCTCCGTGGATAAATAGTCTTGTAATAATATCCTCGCAACCACTCCCAAAACCCCGCCGCTCCCAAGCGTAGACAACGCCCCGCAAAGGCATATAAAAAGATATATAAAATGCTAAAATGTTAATTGGTACAAAAATTGTACCACAACTTTTTTGACGGGGCCGCCGCATTTTTCCCGTCGGGCTGATGGCCTGTGGCAGTGCCTGTCATTGCCGGTTGCGGGCGCGGCAGTCTCATGAAGGCCGTTGGGCTGTAGCCCGCGCGCCGATAACAACCAAGGAGCATGGTATGAAATTTAGGGTATTTCGCAATCAAAAGGTGCTTACGGATTCTGACTTTGCGGAAGCTATCGGCGTGCCTACCAAGGCGTTTATCGGCTTTTTAAAGCGCAATAAAGCCGCTTTTAGCGAGGGCGATATCCTAACCCTGACGCGCGAAGAACAGGCCGACTTAGTGCAAAACTACTGCTTTACCCAGGCCGAGCGTATGCGCTACACCAAACGCCTGCCCTATATTTTAACGCCAAAAGCCATAGTGCTGGCCTTATGTATGTACCCGCGCAATCAGGCCGCCAAA